>NZ_CP091804.1:1500000-1687500 GCF_022024275.1 Sphingopyxis sp. BSN-002 | reverse complement strand
TGGGAATCCCAAAACAACCAGGAGGTTGGCTTAGAAGCAGCCATCCTTTAAAGAAAGCGTAACAGCTCACTGGTCTAAATAAGGGTTCCTGCGGCGAAAATGTAACGGGGCTCAAGACGTGCACCGAAGCTTAGGGTGTGTAGCAATACACGCGGTAGCGGAGCGTTCCGTAGGCTGATGAAGCGATCTGGTAATGGGTCGTGGAGGTATCGGAAGTGCGAATGCTGACATGAGTAGCGATAAAGAGGGTGAGATGCCCTCTCGCCGAAATCCCAAGGGTTCCTGCTTAAAGCTAATCTGAGCAGGGTAAGCCGGCCCCTAAGACGAGCCCGAAGGGGGTAGTCGATGGGAACCACGTTAATATTCGTGGGCCTGGAGGTGTGTGACGGATCTCGTAAATTGTCTGACCTTATTGGATTGGTCAGGCTTTGAAGAGGTTCCAGGAAATAGCCCCTCCATTATAGACCGTACCCTAAACCGACACAGGTGGGATGGTAGAGTATACCAAGGCGCTTGAGAGAAGTCTCCTGAAGGAACTCGGCAAATTGCCTCCGTACCTTCGGAAGAAGGAGGCCCCACTTCTGGGCAACCAGTTGTGGGGGGCACAGGCCAGGGGGTAGCGACTGTTTAGCAAAAACACAGGGCTCTGCTAAGTCGGCTTCAAGACGACGTATAGGGCCTGACGCCTGCCCGGTGCCTGAAGGTTAAGTGGAGGGGTGCAAGCTCCGAAATGAAGCCCAGGTAAACGGCGGCCGTAACTATAACGGTCCTAAGGTAGCGAAATTCCTTGTCGGGTAAGTTCCGACCTGCACGAATGGCGTAACGACTTCCCCACTGTCTCCAGGAGATGCTCAGCGAAATTGAATTCTCCGTGAAGATGCGGAGTACCCGCGGTTAGACGGAAAGACCCCGTGCACCTTTACTGCAGCTTCAGAGTGGCATTAGGAAAGAACTGTGTAGCATAGGTGGGAGGCTTTGAAGCACTGGCGCCAGCCGGTGTGGAGCCATAGGTGAAATACCACCCTGTTGTTTTCTGATGTCTAACCTCGATCCATGAAACTGGATCAGGGACCCTCTGTGGCGGGTAGTTTGACTGGGGCGGTCGCCTCCTAAAGAGTAACGGAGGCGCGCGATGGTAGGCTCAGGACGGTTGGAAACCGTCTGTTAGAGTGCAATGGCATAAGCCTGCCTGACTGCGAGACTGACGAGTCGAGCAGAGACGAAAGTCGGTCATAGTGATCCGGTGGTCCCGAGTGGAAGGGCCATCGCTCAACGGATAAAAGGTACGCCGGGGATAACAGGCTGATGATTCCCAAGAGCTCATATCGACGGAATCGTTTGGCACCTCGATGTCGGCTCATCACATCCTGGGGCTGGAGCAGGTCCCAAGGGTTTGGCTGTTCGCCAATTAAAGTGGTACGTGAGCTGGGTTCAGAACGTCGTGAGACAGTTTGGTCCCTATCTGCCGTGGGCGTCGAAATTTGAGAGGAGTTGACCCTAGTACGAGAGGACCGGGTTGAACATACCTCTGGTGTACCTGTCGTGGCGCCAGCCGCGCAGCAGGGTAGCTATGTATGGACGGGATAACCGCTGAAAGCATCTAAGCGGGAAGCCTCCCTCAAGATAAGATTTCATAGAGCCGTGGAAGACCACCACGTTGATAGATCGGATGTAGAAGCGCGGTAACGCGTGGAGCTAACCGATACTAATTGCTCTATTCGCACTTAAGAGTCCCGCCATCAACGACAAGCCTGACCGGTTTGTCCGCGAAATGTGGATGATTGATCAGACAGTATTGCACGGACATCGATTGAAACCCTTTTGACCCTACGCCGGCTTCATTGCTTGGTGACCATGGCGTCAGTGACCCACCCGATCCCATCTCGAACTCGGCCGTGAAACCTGACAGCGCCGATGGTACTACCGCTTAAGCGTTGGAAGAGTAGGACGTCGCCAGGCATTGCAGCCGACGTAAGGTCGAAAAGAAACCCATTCACAAAGTTAGAGGCCGGCAGAAATGCCGGCCTTTTGCTGTTTTTGCGGTCCGGAAACGGCGCCGCGGACTGGTTGACGCGGGATGGAGCAGCCCGGTAGCTCGTCAGGCTCATAACCTGAAGGTCGTAGGTTCAAATCCTACTCCCGCAACCAACACCAAACCCGCCTTCCGAAAGGGATGGCGGGTTTTTTCGTGTCCGGCTGACGGGGGATATGGGCGCTGTCAGGCCGCTTCTGCGCGGCGCAGCTTGACGGGAACCGACTTGTACGACGGCGTTCCGCTCTTCCGGTCGTAATCGTCAAGCGCGATCAGGCCGTTCGCCTCGGGATAATAGGCCGCGACCGATCCGCGCGAGATTGCGTGCGCGAGGACGGTCTGTCCGGCAAGCACGCGTCCCGATCCCGCGACGACGTCGACGTGGTCGCCGTGCGCGAGCCCCATCGCGGCCAGATCCTCGGCATTGGCAAAGATCACGTCGCGGCGCCCGGTCACGCCGCGATAGCGGTCGTTCAGCCCATAGATCGTGGTGTTATACTGGTCGTGGCTGCGCACCGTGGTCAGCGTTAGCGGCGTATCGTCGCGGCCATCGTCTTCGTCGACTCCCGGGTGAACAAGGAAATGCGCCTTGCCGTCGGGTGTGTCCCATTCGCGGTTCGACGCGCCGACGCGCAGGCGGAACCCGCCCGGCGTGCGGATGCGCGCGTTGAAGTCATGGAAATCGGGGAACACTTCCTCGATCTTGTCGCGGATGCGGTCATAGTCGGCAATCAGCGCGTCCCAGTCGATCGCCGCCTCCGGTACCGCGGCCTTCGCGATCTCCGCGACGATCGCGGGTTCCGACAGCAAGGCGGCCGATGCCGGCGTCAGCTTGCCGTGCGAGGCGTGGACCATCGACATCGAATCCTCGACGGTCACCGACTGCGGCCCGCTCGCCTGCACGTCGCGCTCGGTCCGGCCGAGGCAGGGCAGGATGATCGTCTCGCGCGCGGTGAGCAGGCAGGTGCGGTTGAGCTTGGTGCAGATCTGGACGTTGAGGTCGAGCTTGCGGAACGCCTCGAAGCACGCCTCGGGGTCGGACATCGCGACCGCCAGATTGCCGCCGAGCCCGATGAAGCCCTTGGCATGCCCATCGCGCATCGCCGCGATCGCCTCGACCGCATTATGGCCATGCTTGCGCGGGCTTGCGATCCCGAACGCGGCATCGAGCCGCGAAAGGAATTTCTCGGTCGGAAGCTCGGTGATGCCGACGGTCCGGTCGCCCTGCACATTGCTGTGCCCGCGCAAGGGGCAGATGCCCGCACCGGGCTTGCCGATGTTGCCGCGCAGCAGCAGCAGGTTCGCAAGCTGCTGGACATTCTCGGTGCCGTGGCGGTGCTGGGTCAGCCCCATACCATAACAGACGATTACGCGTTCGGCCTGCCAATAGGTACGCGCGATCCCCTCGACCGCGGCGCGCGTCAGCCCCGACTTGCGCTCGATCGCGCGCCAGTCGGTGCCCGCTATGTCGGCCTTAAGCTCTTCATATCCAAGCGTATGTTCGGTGATGAACGCACGGTCGAGATAGCCCGCGCCGCCCGCCGCGATATCGGTTGCGTCGGCCTCGATCAGCGCCTTCATCATCCCCTTGAACAGCGCGGCGTCGCCGCCGATCCGTACCTGATGATAGGCCGAGGCGATCGGTGTCGAACTCAGCGTCGCCATCTCGACGGGTGCCTGCGGGTCCTGAAAGCGTTCGAGCCCGCGCTCGCGCATCGGATTGACGACGATGATCGGGGCGCCGCGCCGCGATACCTCGCGCAGCGTCCCGAGCATCCGCGGATGGTTCGTGCCCGGATTGTGCCCGATGCAGAAAACCGCGTCGGCGAGCTCGAAATCCTCGAGCGTTACCGTGCCCTTGCCGACCCCGATCGAGTGCGGCAGCCCGGTGCTCGTCGCCTCGTGACACATGTTCGAGCAGTCGGGAAAATTGTTCGTGCCATAGATGCGCGCGAGCAGCTGATAGAGAAAGGCCGCCTCGTTCGACGCGCGGCCCGAGGTATAGAATTCCATCGCATCGGGATCGTCGATCGCGCGCATCGCGGCGCCGATCCGCGCGAAAGCCTCGTCCCAAGCGATCGGCACGAACCGGTCGCTTTCCGCATCATAGGCAAGCGGATCGGTCAGCCGCCCGGCATCTTCCAGATCATAATCCGACCATTGCCACAGCTCGTCGACGCTGTGTTTCGCGAAGAATTGGGGATCGACGCGCTTCGGCGTCGCCTCCCACGTGACCGCCTTCGCGCCATTTTCGCAGAATTCGAACGACGAGGTATGTTTGGGATCGGGCCAGGCGCAGCCGGGACAGTCGAAGCCGTCGGGCTGGTTCATCTGGAGCAGCGCGCGCGTGTCGGGGCTCGCGCCCATCTGCTCGCGCACCGCGCGGGCGACCGCGCGCAGCGCCCCCCAGCCACCGGCGGGGCCGGGATAGGGTTTCACGCCTTGCGGTTCGTCGCTTGCCATGTCGTTTCCTCGAAATCCGGTGCCCGAGCATAGCGCAGTCGGCGCCCCCGCGTCGATCAGACTATTGGATGATTCCGAACGGATTGCTCAGGATCAGCGCCGAATCCGGGCGTGCGAGCGCGACGAGCGTCAGCCCCGCCGCGGCAGCGCGGTCGACCGCGAGACTGGTGGGCGCCGAAATGGTAACGAGCATCGGACATCCCGCACGCACGGCCTTTTCGACGAGCTCGTAGGAACAGCGCGCCGAGAGCAGGATAAATCCCTCCGCCGGATCGATCCTTTCGATCGCGAGTGCGCCGACCAATTTGTCGAGCGCATTGTGGCGGCCGACGTCTTCCTTCGCGAGGCGGATACTTCCGTCAGGGTCGCAGAAGGCGGCGGCATGAGCCGCGCCGGTTGCACGGCCGAGCGGCTGATGATCGGGTAACGCCGCCAGTGCGCGGGCGATTGCGACGCGGCTGGTCGGCCGAGGACGCGGTGCGGCGTGCAGCGGACGCAGCACCTCCTCGATCGTCTCGATCCCGCAGAGCCCGCAGCTGCTTTCGGACGCGCGGGTCCGTGCGCGCTCGATCACGCGGTCCATCCGATCCGCGGGTAAGCGGATGCGCACGACCCAGCCGCCAGCGACTGCATTGACCTGTATCCCGCCGATATCGCCCGCGGCCGTAACCAGCCCCTCGCAGATCGTGAAGCCGATGGCATAGGCCTCGAGATCGTCGGGCGTCGCCATCATCACCGCATAGCCGATACCATTATATTCGATCGCGACCGGCGCCTCGACCGGGACGGCGCGTTCGATCGCGGCATCGTCCTGACCCAGAAAGCCAATGCGCGTCGCCGGAAAGTCGCGTTCGCTCTGCATGCGACCAGCCCTAGGAGCGCGCCGCCGCGATGACAACGTGCCTCGCCACGCTTGGCTTCGCCGCCGCTTTCTGCGACGGGAGGCGATGGATTTCGACGACCAGCTTCGCCGCTATTTCGGCACCGCCGACCTCGATGCGCTCCACCCCGAGGCTTTCGCTGCGGGCACCGAGCGGATGCGCGTCGATTTCGGGCTCGAGACGAACGGTGGTCGCCGCTTCGCGCTGTGGACGCTGATGTATATCCTCGGCGTCGCGCCCGATCTCGATGTCGCGTTCAAGGATGCGGCCGAGCGCGACGCTGCGCGCGATTTCATGGATCTGTTTGACCGCGCGAACGAAAACCCGGACTAGGCCGCTTCGGGCGGGCACCACGCGCGGCAGAAATTCTCGACCGCCAGATCGACTTCCTCGCCGAGCCGACCGAGATCGGCCGTTTGGTGCATGCCGAGCAGCGCGAACTGATACACGCCCGACTGACAGAGCCCCGAGAAATGCTGCACCGCGCGCATCGGGTCGCCCATCCGGATCTCGCCGCGCACCATCTTTTCGGCGACCCATTCGGCCGCGCGCGCCTTGCCGCGCCGCGGGCCGCGATCGTAAAAAGTTTCGGCAAGGTGCGGAAAGCGATCGGCCTCGCCGACGACGAGCCGGTAGAGCGAGAGCAGCTGCGGCGACGTCAGCTTGGTCATCAGCACATTGCCGAAGTTGCGCAGCACCTCCGGCACCGGGCGATCGACGGGAAGGTCGATCGAAAGCACCTGTCCGTAATGGTGGACGATATCGTCGACGATCGCGGCGAACAGATCCTCCTTCGAGGGGAAATAGCTCCACAGCGTCGTTTTCGAGCCGCCGACCTTGCTCGCGATCGAGGACATCGTCGTGCCGGCATAGCCGTTGGCAAAAAAGGCTTCGCGCGCGGCATCGATAAAGGCTTTGCGGCGCAGTGCGGCAGCATCGTCGGCGGGCGCCGTACCAGCTGGTATCATTTCGATTGACAACTCAGTCTCCGGGGTTCATTGGCGCATGATACCAGCTAGTATCGTTGGACACCATGAAAAATAAAATTCTCCCCTCCGCCCTTGTTTTGAGCCTGCTTTCGGGCTGCGCGAGCGTGCCCGATCTCGGGCCGAAGCCCGTACCGGTCGCGGCCGAGTCGCTCGAATCGTCGGCGACCTTTGCCGACGCGAACGGCGCCTGGCCCGTCGAGGGCTGGTGGCAGAGCTTTGGCGACGCCCAGCTCGACACGCTGATTGCGGAGGGCCTCAAGGGCTCGCCCGACATCGCGACCGCCGCTGCGCGCGTGCGCGCCGCCGAGGGCATCGCGCAACAGGCAGGCGCGGCATTGCTCCCGCGTGTCGGTGCCGAGGGCAGCGTCGGCGGCACGCAGCAGAGCAAGAATCTGGGCATCCCGCCGCAGTTCGTGCCCGACGGCATTCAGGATACCGGCCATGTCGCCGCGACCTTCAGCTTCGACCTCGACCTGTGGGGCAAGAATCGTGCGGCGCTCGCTGCCGCGACCTCCGAAGCCGAGGCAGCGCGCGTCGACGAAGCGCAGGCGCGGCTGATGCTGACGACCGGCATCGCATCGGCCTATGCCGATCTTGCGGCCTATTATCAGGCGCTCGACGTCGCGAAGGACGCGGTGCGCGTCCGCAGCGCGAGCGCCGACGTGTCGGGCAAGCGTGCTGCCGCGGGAATCGAGAACCAGTCGGCGGAACGACAGGCCGAAAGCCGCGCTGCGGCAGCGCGCGGTGACGTGACCGCACTCGAGGAAGCGATCGCCACGACGCGCAACCGGCTCGCGGCGCTGGTCGGCGCGGGTCCCGACCGCGGCTTGTCGATTACGCGCCCGACGCTCGTCTCGCCCGGAATCAGCCTCCCGCCGCAGGCCGGCATCGACCTGATCGGTCGCCGTCCCGATATCGTCGCGGCGCGCCTCCGCGCCGAGGCGGCGGCGAAGCGCATCGACGTCGCGCGCGCCGATTTCTATCCGAACATCAACCTTTCGGCGCTCGTCGGCCTCCAGTCGCTCGGGCTGTCGAACCTCTTCAAGTCGGGCTCCGAGTACGGCAATGGCGGTGTCGCGATCAGCCTGCCGATCTTCGAGGGCGGGCGATTGCAGGGGCGCTATCGCGGCGCGCGCGCGGAATTCGACAGCGCGGTCGCTAATTACGACCGCACGCTCATCATGGCGCTTCGCGATGTCGCTGACATCGTCGCGAGCCGTGACGCGACCGCGCGCCAGCTCGCCGAGCGGCGCGATGCGCTGAAGGCCGCGACTGACGCGGCGCAGCTCGCGGGCCTCCGTTACCGTGCAGGTCTTTCGAACCAGCTTCCGCAGCTGGTCGCCGAAGACAGCATGACCCAGCTCGCGCGGCAGGTTTCCGACCTCGAAGCGCGCAAGCTTGTCCTCGATATCTCTCTCATCCGCGCGCTCGGCGGCGGCTACCAGACCCAGACAGGAGAATGACGATGGCCGAAGATACGGCTGCGGCGACCCCCGAAACCCCTGAAACCGACGCCGCGCAGCCCGAGAAGCGCAAGCGGCTGCTCCGCATCCTGCTGATCGCCGTGATCGTGATCGCGGCAGTCTGGGGCATCTGGTATTTCCTGACGCAGGCGGGCCGTGTGTCGACCGACAATGCCTATGTCGGTGCGGACTCGGCGACGATCACCGCGCTGATCGCGGCGCCCGTGAAAGAAGTGCGCGTCAGCGGCACGCAGGTCGTCAAGAAGGGCGATATCCTCGTCATCCTCGACGACGCCGATGCGAAGATCGCGGTCGCCGACGCCGAAGGTGCGCTGCGCCAGGCGCGTCAGCGCTACGGTCAGGCGAATGCGAACGCCGATGCCGCCCGCTCGCGTGTCTCGGCGCGCGGCGCCGACATTGCGCAGGCGCGTGCACGCCTCCGCGACGCCGACGCGACGGTCGCGAAAGCGCGCGCCGAGCTGGCGCGGCGCGAAAGCATCGCCGGAACCGGGGCCGTCTCTGCCGAAGAACTGACGACCGCGCGCACGACGCTCGCCTCGGCGACCGCCGCGCGCGATCTTGCCGCCGCAACCATCGCCTCGGCCGAAGCGACGCGCGGTTCGGCGAGCGGCGATCTCGGCGCCGCCGAAGCGCTCGTCCGCGGCACGACGATCGAGACCGCTCCCGATGTCGCAGTCGCGCAGGCGCGGCTCGACAAGGCGCTGCTCGACCTCGAACGCACGGTCATTCGCGCGCCGGTCGACGGCATCGTCACCAACAAGCAGGTGCAGGTCGGCCAGCGGATCGCCGCCGGTGCGCCGATCATGGTGATCGTCCCCGTCGCGACCGCCTATGTCGACGCGAACTTCAAGGAAAGCCAGTTCCGGCGCATCCGTATCGGCCAGCCGGTCGAGCTGACCTCCGACTATTATGGCGGCGACGTCGTCTATCGCGGCAAGGTCACCGGCATCGCCGGCGGCACCGGTGCGGCCTTCTCGCTGATCCCCGCGCAGAATGCGACGGGCAACTGGGTCAAGGTCGTCCAGCGTCTTCCGGTCCGCATCGCGCTCGATCCCCGCGATCTGAAAGAGCATCCGCTGCGCGTCGGGCTCTCGATGGAAGCGACGATCGACACGCGCGGGAAATGAACTGAAGCATGGCCAGCGCCGCTGCGACCTCCCTGCCGGCCGAACCGCAACCGCTGAGCGGCGTCAAGCTGCTCGCCGCGGCCTTTGCGCTCGCGCTCGCGAACTTCGTCGTCGTCCTCGACACGACGATCGCCAATGTGTCGGTCCCGCATATCGCGGGCGGCTTGGCCGTGTCCCCGACGCAAGGAACGTGGGTGATCACCAGCTATGCGGTCGCCGACGCGATCAGCGTGCCGCTGACAGGCTGGCTCGCCTCGCGCTTCGGGACGGTGCGCTGGTTCATCATCTCGATCATCGGCTTCGGCATCTTCTCCTTCCTGTGCGGTATCGCGCGCACGCTCGACGCGCTGATCCTGTTCCGCGTTCTGCAAGGTCTCTCGGGCGGCCCGCTCATGCCGCTGTCGCAGGTGTTGCTGCTCCGCATCTTCCCGAAGGAAAAGGCCGGCATGGGCCTCGCCATCTGGGCGATGACCACGACCACCGCGCCGATTCTCGGGCCGATTCTCGGTGGGCTGATCAGCGACAACTGGAGCTGGCCGTGGATCTTTTTCATCAACCTGCCCGTCGTCGCGATCTGTGCGTTCGGGGTCGGCAGCATGCTCGGCGCGTTCGAGACGAAGCGGATCAAGGCGCGCATCGACGTCATCGGACTGATCCTGCTCGTCCTCTCGGTCGGCGCCTTCCAGATCATGCTCGACACGGGACGCGAGCATGACTGGTTCGGATCGACGTGGATCGTCGCGCTCGCGATCATCGCCGCGATCAGCTTTGCGGCCTTCGTCATCTGGGAGCTGACCGACGCCAACCCGGTCGTCGACCTGCGCGTCTTCCGCTTCCGCGGCTTCAGTTTCGCGACCATCGCCATCTCGCTGGGCTTCGGTGCCTTCTTCTCACAGGTCGTGCTGACGCCTTTGTGGCTGCAACAGGTCGTCGGCTATACCGCGACCGAGACGGGCTATGTCGTCGCGTGGCTCGGCTGCTTCGCCGTGCTGCTGTCGCCGGTCGCCGCGGGCCTGATCGGCAAGATCGACCTTCGCATTTCGATCAGCGCGGGCATCCTGTGGATGGCGCTGATGTCGATCCTGCGCGCGAGCTGGAACGCCGATGTCGGCTATTGGACGCTCGCCATGCCGCATGTGCTGCAGGGGATCGGCATGCCCTTCTTCTTCGTCGGCCTGACCGCGCTCGCGCTGAGTTCGGTGCCCGCGCATGTCCAGACCTCGGCCGCCGGCCTGATGAGCTTCCTTCGCACGCTGAGCGGCGCAATGGGTACGGCAATTGCGACGACCGCATGGGATGACGCCAGCCGCACCTCGCGTTCCGAACTCGTATCGGCGCTCAATAACCCCGAAGGCGCGCTATCGTCGATGCAGAGCGCCGGGCTGACCGCCGAACAGGCGCGCGGCGTTCTCGACCGGCTGGTCGAAGGGCAGGCGGCGACGCTCGGCGTGCTGCACCTGTTCCTCGCGGCCGGCGTGGTATTTGTGATCGCCGCGATTTCGGTGTGGTGCGCGCCGCGCCCGAAACAGATTTCGATGGGCGGCGGGCACTAGCCCTATTTGGCGAACAATTGTCCCAGGTCGGCGAAGGCCTTGAACTCCAGCGCATTGCCCGCGGGGTCGAGGAAGAACATCGTCGACTGCTCACCCGGCTGACCCGGAAAGCGCGTGTGCGGTTCGATCACGAAATCGACGCCATGCCCCTGCAACCGCGCGGCGAGCGCCTGCCATTCGGCGGGCGGCAGCACGACCCCGAAATGCGGCACCGGAACATCATGCCCGTCCACCGGATTATGCCCCGCGACCGCTTCGCGCCGTTCGACGCGGTGCGCGACGATCTGATGACCATAGAGGTTGAAGTCGATCCAGTCCGCGGCGCTACGCCCCTCGGGACATCCCATCACAGTGCCATAGAAATGCCGCGCGGCGTCGAGGTCATCGACGGGGAAGGCGATGTGAAAGGGGGCGATGTCGGCCATGCCTCCCTTTGCCCTGGCGTCTCCGCGAAAGCCAGCCTTGGGCTTCGCGCAAGGCCGTGCTAGGGGCGCGCGCATGCTGACGATCAATGGCCTTACCGTGCGCCTCGGCGGGCGCACCATCCTCGACCGCGCAAGCGCGAGCCTGCCCGGCAAGAGCCGCGTCGGGCTGATCGGCCGCAACGGTGCGGGCAAGTCGACGCTGATGAAAGTCATGATCGGCCAGCTCGAGGCCGACGACGGCGGCGTCGAAATGCCGCGCCGCACGCGCGTCGGCTATATCGCGCAGGAAGCGCCGAGCGGTACCGCGACGCCGTTCGAGACGGTGCTCGCGGCCGATACCGAACGCGCCGATCTGCTCGCGGCGTCGGAGACCGAGCAGGATCCCGACAGGCTCGCCGACATTCACGAACGCCTGATCGCGATAGACGCCTATACCGCGCCCGCGCGCGCCGCGCGCATCCTGATCGGGCTCGGCTTCGACGAGGAGATGCAGGGCCAGCCGCTCGACAGCTATTCGGGCGGGTGGAAGATGCGCGTCGCGCTCGCGGCGCTGCTCTTCTCGAACCCCGATCTGCTGCTGCTCGACGAGCCGTCGAACCACCTCGATCTCGAAGCGACGATGTGGCTCGAAAGCTTTCTGCGCGCCTATCCGGGCCAGCTCGTCGTGATCAGCCACGAGCGCGACCTGCTCAACAATGTCGTCGACCATATCCTGCACCTCGAAGGCGGGAAGGTGACGCTCTATGCTGGCGGCTATGACGCGTTCGAGCGTCAGCGCGCCGAACGCGCGGCGCAGCTCGCCGCGGCAAAGGCCGCACAGGATGCGCAGCGCGCGAAGCTGCAGGACTATGTCGCGCGGAACAGCGCACGCGCCTCGACCGCGAAACAGGCGCAGTCGCGCGCGAAACAGCTCGCGCGGATGCAGCCGATCGCATCGATCGCGGAAGACCCGAGCCTCGTGTTCGACTTCCCGAGCCCCGGAGACGAGCTGAAGCCGCCGCTGATCACGCTCGACCTTGCGAGCGTCGGCTATGCGCCGGGCCATCCGGTGCTCTCGCGCCTCAACCTGCGCATCGATCCCGACGACCGCATCGCGCTGCTCGGCCGCAACGGCAATGGCAAGACGACGCTCGCGCGTCTGCTCGCAGCGCAATTGAAGCCCGAGGATGGCGCGATGGCCTTCGCGGGCAAGATGCGCGTCGGATATTTCACGCAGTATCAGGTCGAGGAACTCGACGGCAGCGACACGCCGCTCGGCCATATGACGCGCGTCATGACAGGCAAGACCCCCGGCGCGGTGCGCGCGCAGCTCGGGCGCTTCGGCTTCACCGGCAACAAGGCGACCACCGAAGTGGGTAAGCTGTCGGGCGGCGAACGCGCGCGGCTCGCGCTGGCGCTGATCACGCGCGAGGCGCCGCACCTGCTGATCCTCGACGAGCCGACCAACCACCTCGACGTCGACGCGCGCGAGGCGCTGGTGCAGGCGCTCAACGGCTTCGATGGCGCGGTGCTGATCGTCAGCCACGACCGCCACATGCTCGAACTGTCGGCCGACCGGCTGGTGCTCGTCGATAACGGCACCGCGCGCGATTTCGACGGCAGCATGGACGATTATGTCGCGTTCATCCTGGGCAAGTCGGCCGCGAACGACGATGCGAAGCCCGCGGTAAAGTCGAAGGACGCCAAGTCCGCGCGGCAGGAAGCCGCCAAGGCGCGCGAGGCGCAGGCGGTGCTCCGCAAGACCGCGAAGGATCATGAGGCGCGCGCCGCCAAGCTCGCGCAGCAGATCAGCGCGATCGACCGCGCGATGTTCGATCCCGCCAGCGCCGAGCCTGCGCTTGCGAAGCTGACGATGGGCGACCTGTCGCAGCGCCGCGGCAAGCTCGCGGCCGAGCTGGAAGGCGTCGAGGCGGCATGGATGGAAGCGCTTGAGGCCATCGAGACGGCGGCGGCCTGATCCCGGTAATTATGTCATCCCGGCGAAGGCCGGGATCTCACCCTATCGTTACGACTCATCGTCGAGATCCCGGCCTTCGCCGGGATGACGGCGTGGGGATGGATTGACTCTCCCGTCCCGATCCATCATAATAGTTTCAATTGAAACTATATGGGGAATGCACCATGGCCGACCTGTTCGAAAACCCGCTGGGCCTCGACGGCTTCGAGTTCGTCGAATTTTCGGCACCCGAAAAGGGCATTCTCGAACCGGTGTTTCAGGCGATGGGCTTCACCCAGATCGCGCATCATCGCTCGAAGGACGTCCAGTTGTGGCGCCAGGGCGGGATCAACCTGATCGCCAATTACGAGCCCAAATCGCCCGCGGCCTATTTCGCGGCCGAGCATGGCCCGTCGGCGTGCGGCATGGGCTGGCGCGTGCGCGATGCGGCCAAGGCCTATGCCGAGGCGGTCGAGCGCGGCGCCGAGCCGGTCGAGGTCACGCCCGGGCCGATGGAACTGCGGCTGCCCGCGATCCGCGGCATCGGCGGCTCGATCATCTATCTGATCGACCGCTACGGCGACGACCTCAGCATCTACGACATCGACTTCGTCTATGAGGAAGGCGTCGATCGCCATCCGGTGGGCGCGGGCATGCAGCTGATCGATCACCTGACGCACAATGTCTATGGCGGCCGGATGGCGCATTGGGCGGCGTTCTACGAGCGGATCGCGGGCTTCCGCGAGATCCGCTATTTCGACATCAAGGGCGAATATACCGGCCTCACCTCGAAGGCGATGACCGCCCCCGACGGCAAGATCCGCATCCCGCTCAACGAAGAGGGCGCGGGCGGCAAGGGCCAGATCGAGGAATATCTGCGCGCCTATAATGGCGAGGGCATCCAGCATATCGCCTTCAGCTGCGACGATCTCTACGCCGCGTGGGACAAGCTCAAGGCGCTCGGCAATCCCTTCGCGCCGTCGCCGCCGGCGACCTATTACGAAATGCTCGAGGAGCGGCTTCCGGGCCACGGCGAGTCGGTCGAGGGCCTCCAGTCGCGCGGCATCCTGCTCGACGGCTCGACCGAACAGGGCGATCCGCGCCTGCTGCTCCAGATTTTCGGCCAGACGGTGATCGGTCCGGTCTTCTTCGAATTCATCCAGCGCAAGAAGGATGAAGGCTTCGGCGAGGGCAATTTCACCGCGCTGTTCAAATCGATGGAAATGGACCAGATTCGCCGGGGTGCGCTGACTGTCGAGGAACCCGCCGAATGACGAGCCCGATCAAACTCGGCGGGGTTCACCACGCCGCCTATCGCTGCAAGGACGCGAAGGAAACGGTCGACTGGTACGAAGCCATGCTCGGCATGACCTATACGACCGCCTTTGCCGAGGACCATGTGCCGTCGACCGGCGAATATGATCCGTACATGCACGTCTTCCTCGATGCGGGGAACGGCAATATCCTCGCTTTCTTCGAGCTGCCGAACCAGCCCGACATGGGCCGCGACGAGAATACACCGAAGTGGGTGCAGCACCTTGCGTTCAAGGTGGGCAGCTATGACGAGCTGGTTGCGGCGAAAGAGCATCTGAACGCCAACGGCATCGACGTGCTCGGCCCGACGCATCACGGCATCTTCAAGTCGATCTATTTCTTCGACCCGAACGGCCACCGCGTCGAGCTGGCGTGCGACATCGGCACCGACGAGCAATATGCCGAATTGAAGCGCGTCGCGCCGCTGATGCTCGAAGAATGGAGCCAGACCAAGAAGGCCCCGCGCCACGCCGACTGGCTGCATCAGGCGGCGAACGAATAGTTTGATCCCCACCCGCTTGCGGGAGGGGTAGCGAGACTTGGCAGCTTGCTGCCTAGTCGCAGCGGGGCGGGTATTGTCGACGTTGCGGCCCACCCCCAACCCCTCCCGCAAGCGGGAGGGGAGAAAATGCTACTTCCGGTCGAGCCCGATACTCTCGAGCGTCGCGCCGCTGCACTTGTCGGCTTCCTTCGTCTTGCCGTCGCCCGACAGCGCGCCGATCGCGATGAAGCCGGCAACCACCGCGACCAGAAACGCGCCGGTGACCCAGATCAGATATTTGTCGATGAACGCCTTGATCGGCGCCCCGAACAGCCGGAACAAAATCCCGACGAGCATGAAGGAAAAGGCGCGGCTGGCGAGGCTTGCCCACAGGAAGGTCCAGAAATTCATGTGGATGAAGCCGGCGGTGATCGTCAGCAGCTTGAACGGGATCGGTGTCGCACCCTTGATCAGGATGATCTCGGCGCCGAATTCGCGCAGATAACAGGCGGCCGGGGGGAAGGCGTCGGTCAGCCCGAGCACCCCGAGCAGCCACAGCCCAACGCTCTCGTACAGGAAATAGCCGATCGAATAGCCGAGCATCCCGCCCGCGACCGACGCGAGCGTGCAGATGATCGCGTAGCGCACCGCCTTCTTCGGGTTCGCGAGGCACATCAGCCCCAGCAACGGGTGCGGCGGGATCGGGAAAAAGCTCGCCTCGACGAACGAGACAAGTGCCAGCCAGAACTCGGCGTGCGGATGCGCCGATTTCTCCATCGTCCAGTTGTAGAGCCGCTGGATGATCGACGGCTTGCGGACGATTTCGGTCATGCTGGTCCTTGCTGCGCGTATCGCGATGCGACGTCTATGCCGCCGGAGTAGAGCGAAGTCGAGATGGGAGAGCGGCCATCTCTTTTGTCGTCATCCCGGCGGAGGCCGGGATCCCGCCCGTGCATCAGGCCGCGAGGGTGAGATCCCGGCCTTCGCCGGGATGACGTTCAAATAGGTGATCAGTGCCGGAAGTGACGCATTCCGGTGAACACCATCGCGAGGCCCGCTTCGTTCGCCGCCGCGATCACCTCGTCGTCGCGGATCGAACCGCCCGGCTGGATTACACAGGTCGCGCCTGCCTCGACCGCCGCGAGAAGGCCGTCGGCGAAGGGGAAGAAGGCGTCGCTCGCGACCGCGCTGCCGACGGTGCGGGGCTCTGCCCAACCATGGCTTTCGGCGGCCTCGCGTGCCTTCACAGCGGCGATGCGCGCGCTGTCGCGGCGGTTCATCTGTCCCGCGCCGATGCCCGCGGTCGAGCCGCCCTTGGCATAGACGATCGCGTTCGACTTCACATGCTTGGCGACGGTCCACGCGAACAGCGCGTCGGTCAACTCCTCTTCGCTCGGTGCCCGGTCGGTGACGACCTTGAGGTCGCTAAGGCCGATCCGGCCATTGTCGCGGCTCTGCGCGAGCCAGCCGCCGGCGATCGTCTTGAGCATCAGCCCGCCGCGAGCCGGGTCGGGAAGTTCGCCGGTGAGCAGCAGGCGGAGGTTCTTCTTCTTGGCGAACACCGCGCGCGCGTCCGCATCGGCGTTGGGGGCGCAGACGACTTCGGTAAAGATGCCGCTGATCGCCTCGGCCGTCGGTCCGTCGAGCGGCCGGTTGACCGCGATGATACCGCCGAATGCCGAGACGTCGTCGCACTTCAGCGCCGCATCATAGGCTTCGGCGATCGTCGCGCCGCTCGCGACCCCGCACGGGTTGGCGTGCTTGACGATCACGCAGGTCGGGCCCGCCTCGCGGAATTCGGCGACCAGCTCGAGCGCCGCGTCGGCGTCGTTGATATTGTTGTAGCTCAGTTCCTTGCCCTGCACCTGTTCGGCTTGCGCGATCCCGCGCGCGGCTGGGCCGGCGGGCAGGTAGAGCGCGGCCTTCTGGTGCGGATTCTCGCCATAGCGCAGCTCGCTCGCGAGCTTGGCGGTGAGCGGCAGCGTGTCGGGGAACATCTTGCCCTGATCGGCGAAGGCGAACCATTGCGCGATCATGCTGTCATAGGTCGCGGTGTGCGCGAAGGCGGTCGCCGCGAGGCGCTTGCGAAGGGCGAGCGTCGTCGCGCCGCCATTGGCGTCCAGCTCTTCGATCAGCGCGGCATAATCCTCGGGCTCGGTGACGATGCCGACGAAAGCGTGGTTCTTCGCCGACGAGCGCACCATCGCGGGGCCGCCGATATCGATATTCTCGATGATCGTATCGCGGTCGGCGCCGCTCATCACCGTCTGGAGGAAGGGGTAGAGGTTGACGACGACGAGGTCGATCGCGCCGATGCCATGCTCCTCCATCGACGCGACATGCGCCGCATCGTCGCGGACCGCGAGGATGCCGCCATGGACCGTCGGGTGGAGCGTCTTGACGCGGCCGTCCATCATCTCGGGAAAGCCCGTGAGGTCGGAGACGTCGAGGACCGTGTGACCCGCCTCGCGCAGCGCCTTCGCGGTGCCACCGGTCGAGACCAGCTCGACGCCGTGGCGGACGAGCGCCGCGGCAAGCTCGGAGAGCCCCGCCTTGTCGCTGACGGACAGCAATGCGCGGCGGACGGGAATCAGGTCGGTCATGGGAAGGGCGGCCTTTGCAAGACGGGAAAGACGCCGCCCCCCTAGGCGTGTGTGTCCGCTATCGCAAGCGGCGTCGGGCCGGGACGACGCGATCCCGGCCGGGGGCGGTCGCACGCCTTGGCCTGCGACCACCCCTTGCACTTGCCGATCAGAACTTGACCCGCGCGCCGAACTTCATCGTCCACTTGTACTGCTCGAACTGCAGCAGGTTCTGGCGGGCGCCGACATTGTTGTACGCATAATATTTCGCGTTGTTGATGTTCACCCACTCGTAGAAGACCTGAACCTGCTTGGTCACGTCGTACTTGGCCGACAGGTCGAGCTGGAAGTGGTTGTCGATGATCCGGTCCTCTTCGGCGTCATCGCCCAGCTCGTCGAGATATTTCGAACGATAGGTGCCTGCGAGGCGAAGCGACACCGGGCCCTTTTCGTAACCGAGCGCGGCGTTGAAAGTATGCTTCGAAGCCGCGGGCAGGCGTATATCGCGCAGGTCGGTGATGTCGCCGTCGATCGGCACGGTGCCGGTCGCGTCGGTGTAGGTATAGTTCGCCGAAACGAGCAGCCCGTCGAGCGGCGAGGGCAGGAAACGCAGCGCCTGCTGATAGCTGAGCTCGAGCCCCCAGATCTGTGCGCTCTTGCCGTTGATCGGGATCGTCGCTTCGTCGAATGCGATGCCGTTATAGGTGCCGGGATCCTCGATCTTGGTATCGACGATGAAGTTCTTCACATCCTTGTAGAAGAACCCGGCCGACAGAGCGCCATTGCCCGGCAGATAATATTCGACCCCGGCGTCGAAATTCCACGCCTGATAGGGCTTGAGGTCCGGGTTGCCGAATTCGCCTTCGCGCTCGTCGTCGTCATTCTGTTCGATCGTGAACCGCGGGGCGAGCTTCGACAGCTTCGGGCGGACGAGGCTCTTGTACGCCGCGGCGCGCAGCACGAGGGCTTCCTGCGGAGCCCAGCGGATCGTCAGGCTGGGCAGCCAGTCGCCATAGCTGCGCTTGAACTGGTTCGGTGCGACGATGACGGTGTCCTCGTCGGCGATCGTTCCGTCGGGCAGCGTGCCGTCTTCCTCGATCGAGGTCACGGTGTTCGCGCGGATGTCGTTCTTTGTGTGCTCGTAGCGGACGCCGCCGATGACACGCAGTTTCGAGCTGTCCCAGCGGCCGAGCAGATAGCCCGCCATCACGTCCTCGCTCACCGAATAATCCTCGACCGCCGAGTCGAAGAGCGAGTCGAATTCGTTGAGCTCGAACGCGCTGCGGTTGGCGTTGAAGAAGGCGCGGACGGCCTTCTTGTCGGGAACCGGCGAGATATCGATCAGGCGATAGGTCTGCGAACCGACGACGTCGGCCAGCGTCATATCGTCATTTTCCCAATATTCGGTCGTGAGGTTGTAGCTCTTGTCGCGCCAGCGGCCCTTCGCGCCCGCCTGGATCGTGAAGCTGCCGTTGTCCATCGCGAACTCGCGGCCGATGTCGAGCTTCGCGCCCCATTCCTCGTCGCGCGAATCCGACAACGCGGTGACCTGGATGCTGTCGAGTTCATATTCCGACGGATCGACGAAATCGCCGAGCACCACATCGGCCGGACCGCTGAGATAATAGCGCGGGATGCGGGGGTTCGACGTATCGAGGCCGATCGTCAGGCCGTCATCCTCGAAGCTCTTCTCGAAATTCGCGGGGTCGATCGAGCCCTTCTCGCGCTCCGACGATTTGGCATAGCTGCCCGAATACTGGATGCGCCAGCCGTCGCTGTTGGTTTCGCCGCCGAGCACGATGCTGCGGATCCGCTGGCGTTCGAAGCGGTCCTTCAGCGAGCGCTGGACCTGCAGTTCGCCGTCCTCGTCGCTGAACTGGACGTTGTCGCCGTCGGCGGTGATCGAGCCCGCATCCTCAAGCTTCAGGCTCGTCTCGCGGCGATATTCCTGATCGTCGAACTGGCTGTAGATGCCGCGTGCATAGAGTTTGGTCGAGCTGCCGAGGCGGAAGTCGAAGTTGAGGTTCGCGCTGAAGCGCTTCCGTTCGACGTCATAGTCGCGGTAATTGACTTCCTCGGGGAAGATCAGCCCGTCATCCTCGTTCCAGCCGTCGGCTTCGACATTGTCGGTCTCGAACTTGCGCTGATAGTAGGAGACGCCGCCCGACACGCCGACATTGTCGCCAAGGCGCTGCGCGAAATCGATGCTGCCCTTCGGCGTCAGCTTCTCGGACAGATCGTTGAAACTGCCCTCGATCTTCGCGGTCAGCAGATTCTTGCGGCGTTCGAAGGCGCTCGTCGTGTTGATCTCGATCGAGGCGCCGATCGTGTCGGCGTCCATGTCGGGGGTCAGCGATTTCTTGACCTCGATCGATTCGATGCTGTCGCTCGAAATCACGTCGAGCGCGACCGAGCGGACGTCGCTTTCGGGCGCGGGCAGGCGAACGCCGTTGACCGAGGTCGCGTTGAGTTCGGGGTCGAGGCCGCGGACCGAAACGAAACGGCCTTCGCCCTGGTCGTTCAGGATGTTGACGCCGGGCAGGCGGCGCAGCGATTCGGCGACATTCTGGTCGGGAAACTGGCCGACCGCGTCACGCGTCAGCACGCTTTCGACGCCGTCGGCGGCCTTCTGGCGCGACAGCGCGCTGGTCATGTTGGCCGACTGGCCGAGGACGAGGATCGTGCCGTCGGTGCCCAGGACGACGTTGGCGGTCGCGTTGCCGCTGTCGGGGATCGTGACCGTCTGGGTGCGCGTTTCGGCGCCGACATAGGTCGTTTCGAGTGTGTAGGTCCCCGGGGCGACGTCGGGGAAGCGGAAGCTGCCGTCGCGATCCGATTCGGCGACGCGGTTCAGTTCGACGATACGCAGCTGCGCGCTCTGCAGCGCGCGCGTGTCGCTCGCGTCGGTAACGGTGCCGGTCAGGTCGCCGGCGAAGGCGGTGCCGGGAAGCGCGGCGGCGAGCGAAAGGCAGGTGCCGATCAGGATGCGCGAACGGACGGTGCGAAGCTTGGTCATTATGTCCCCCTGGAGAGTGCCGAAGGATCGTCCGCGCCTGTTGGCTGCGGGCGATTCGAGGGGGCGAGTGGCAGGAGGTTGTGACCCCCGCGTTACACCGGTGTCACACGAATGACACACGACGATAGCGTTGTCAGAAAAGTGCCGGAAAACGGAATGAAGCCGGCCGCGAAAATTTCGGGAACGGCGTCAGCCGATATGCTTGAAGATCCAGCCGATGCTCGCGCCGCCTGCCGGCGTCGTTCCGGTGACGACCAGCTGCTCGGTCGGGTGCGGCCGGCCGTCGCCGTCGACCCACAGGCTTTCCTCGATTTCGAGCGTGCCTTCGCTGGTACGGAATTGCCACAATGTCCCGCCCGAGATGCGCAGCAGCGCACCGAGTTTGTCCGCGGTGAGGCTCGCCGACATATGGCGGCCGAGATGGAAGCGCAGGGTGAATTTCTTGTCGCCCTTTCGGCGGCTGCGCGGGGCAGGCAGCAACATGTCCTCGCCGCGGAGTTCGCGGCCGTTGGGGGCGAGGATCAGGAGGCGGCGGTGGATCAGTCCGTGGCGGCGGGCATAGCCGTCGTGGCTCATCTCGACGCGGCTGCCCTGCGGCGTCTCGCGCCGGTCGAGCTCAACCTCGGTCACGCCGCGGCCGAGCGTCCCGCTGGCGAGGATCGCCGTCGAATTCGTGTCGCCGATCGTCAGCGTCGAATGCGCCGCGGTCGTGCGGAGGCCGCGCGCGAGATCGGCGGGGATCGTTGCACCCGTCAGCGCGGCGCCACCGCAATTGACGACGATGCGTTCGTCGCCGTCGCTGAGTTCGAAGGCGAGGGTCGAGGCGCATCCCGCTTCGGTCACGCGCGCGATCGGGGGCGGTGCGGCGTCGGCGAGCACCACGACCTTGTTCGCGACGAGCCGCTGATAGCCCCAGTCGCGCGCCTGCTTGAGCGGGCGCGTGCGCACGCCGCTCGCCGCGACCACCGCCTGGATATGGGCCGCCGGCGTGGCGGCGCTGCCCTGCCAGCTGCCCATGCCGCCGTCGCTGTGGACCAGACCGAGCAGGGCCGGAACGGTGCGTGCGAGCACTTCCTGCAGGAATGGCGGCACTTCCATGCGGCGCATGTCATAGACCCGCGCCAGCATCGACAGCGCCATGATGGCGTCGAGCTGGGCCTGCGGTGAGCGCGCGATATTACCGCCGTCGGCATAGAAGCTCGTCTCGATGACCTTGCGGAGGCCGGCCTCGCCGAACACCTGCCGCGGTTCGCCGCCGGGCATCAGCAGCGACGCGGCGACGATGCCGATCCACGCCACCAGCTGGCCGGTGCCCGGGCGCGTCTTGTCGGCGACGCGGTCGAGGTGGCGCGCGGCGCGCGCGAGATGGTTGAGCACCGCGGAGCGATAGACGAGATCGCTCGACGAGAGGATCAGCGGGGCGTGCGCGGCCCAGAAGAGGATACGCCAGCCGGTATTGTCGGCGCGCCATGCCGGCTCGCTCACCGCTTCGCCATGGACGCCGAGCCAGTGCCGCACGACGGCCTCGGCGATCGGGGCGCCGTCGGCACGCGTCCCGGTCGCGGCGAGATCGCGGAGCCACGCGAAGCTGTGGAGATAGTCGGCAAAGGTCGGTGCGACCTCGAGCGCGGCGAAGTCGAGGTCGCCGAGCGAAAGGCGGAGACCGCGATGGAGGAAATGCCCGGCGCGGATCGCGGTGCCCGCGCGCGCGTCGCCCGGCACCGGGTCGGTCGGCACGCCGAGCAGCTTGAGCGGAAAGCGGCCCTTCAGCCGGAACGCGTGCAGCGGGGTGCGCCAGGTCAGGCGGGTGATGTAGTTGGCGACGCGGTCGCCGAGCGACAGGCCCTTGTCGGCGGGCAGGCGGATCAGCCGCTTGCCGGGTTCGATGCTGTCATCGAGCGGCGGGGCGTCATCGCCCGGGTCGGGAATCGGACTGGACGGGGCAGAGGTCAACGGTCTCCCCTCCACCGGTCAGGCGCCGCCGCGCAGGCGCCGGATATTGTCGGCGTAGGCTCCCGGCCCGCCCTTGAAGGTCGCGGTGCCGGCGACGAGGACATCGGCGCCCGCCGCGATCGCGAGAGGGGCGGTCGTCGCGTCGATTCCGCCATCGACTTCGAGACGGATGTCGCGGCCCGACTTGTCGATCATCTTGCGCACTGCCTCGATCTTGCGAAGCTGGTTGCTGATGAAGCTCTGGCCCCCGAAACCCGGGTTGACGCTCATGATCAGGACCAGGTCGATGTCGTCGATCAGATAATCGAGCATCTTTGCCGGGGTCGCCGGATTGAGCGAGACGCCGGCCTGCTTGCCGAGCGACTTGATGTGCTGGACGCTGCGGTGGATGTGCGGCCCCGCCTCGGGATGGACGGTGATGATATCGGCGCCCGCGGCGGCGAAGGCGTCGAGGAAGTGGTCGACCGGCGAGATCATCAGATGGACGTCGAAGGGCAGCGTCGAATGCGGCCGCAGTGCCTTCACGACCATCGGTCCGATCGTCAGGTTCGGCACGAAATGGCCGTCCATCACGTCGATATGGACCCAGTCGGCGCCCGCCTCCTCGATCGCGCGCACTTCCTCGCCGAGCCGTGCGAAGTCGGCGCTGAGGATCGAGGGCGAGATACGGACGGGGGGCGCGGCGGCGGTCATGGAGACCGGCCTTAACCATCTAGAAGTTGCGGGGCAAGCGCGGGTGGGCCGCTGGTGGCGGGTGTCCGTAAATAAACTTCGGCGGGCCTATCGCCAGCGCCAGCCGCCTTCCGTTTTGGCGCGATAGATCGGCATCGGCGCAAGCCCGGCGAGCACGACGGCGATGGTGACCATCACCGGCCGGTCGTGAAGAAGTACGGCAAGGCCGGTGATCATCGCGACGTGGAGCGCAATGAAGAACCAGCCCTCCCAGACGATCGGCAGGCCGGTGCCATATCCCCGGCTTTTGGGCCGGAACCATGGGCCCTTGCGCATGACGAGATGCAGCATGTCAGCTCTCTTCCTTCTTTGGCGGCCGGCCGCGCTTCGGCGCTTCCGACTGTTTGACGCTGACGCCGCGGCGGCCCAGCGCCTCGCGAAGCAGGATTTCGATCTCGGCGTTCGCACTGCGCAATTCGGCCGCCGCCAGCCGCTCGATCGCGGCATAGAGCGCCGGATCGAGACGGAGGGCGAAGGCTTTCTTGGGCGGCGTGGGCATCGTGCGTCGGGCTCAGTAGAGCGACCCGGCGTTGACGACCGGCTGCGTGTCGCGTTCGCCGCAGAGGACGACCATCAGGTTCGACACCATCACCGCTTTCCGCTCGTCGTCGAGCTCGACGACATTCTTCTCGGACAGCTGCGTCAGCGCCATTTCGACCATCGTCACCGCACCTTCGACCAGCTTCTTGCGCGCGGCGATCACCGCTTCGGCCTGCTGGCGGCGGAGCATCGCGCCGGCGATTTCCTGTGCATAGGCCAAGTGAGTAAGCCCGCATTCGTCGACGGTGATGCCGGCAACTTCCAGCCGCTCGATCAGCGCCTTGCGCAGCTCGACCCCGACCTCGTCATGATTGCCGCGCAGCGTGATCTCCTGATGCTCGATATCGTCATAGGGATAGCGCGAGCCGATCGAGCGCACCGCGGCTTCGATCTGCGCCATCACGAATTCCTTGTAATCGTCGACGTCGAACAACGCCTGCGCTGTATCGGTGACGCGCCAGACGACCTGCGCCGCCATCTCGACCGGGTTGCCGCGGAGGTCGTTGACCTTGATCTTGTCGGAAATGACGTTGTTCGCGCGCACCGCGATCTTCTTGCGGGTGAGCCAGGGCAGGACCCAGCGCAGCCCTTCCTCGCGGTCGGTGCCCTTGTACGCGCCGAACAGCTGGATCGCCGCTGCCTCGTTCGGGTTGATCAGATAAAAGCCGCAGAGAATGATCGTGCCCGCGATTGCCGCAAGAACGACGACGATCCATTTCCATGCGACCTGCATGTCGGCGTTGGCGTTGGTGACCGCCGCCCAGGCAGCGATCGCGCCCAGCACCAGCCAGATGAAAAGCATCAGATAACCGCTCTGCGTAGCGGCGCGCGTCTCGCGGCTGCGGTTCAGCGCCGGCGTCCCACTCTCGACCATAAATCCCTCCGAATCACTCGATATAAAGATGATATCATACTTGTATCGTTTCAGGCGGCGGTCAACCGGGATTCCGGCGGGCAAAACAAAGGGGGCACGAGGCCCCCTTTGCTCCCCGGTTTTCTCTCGCGCCTATTCCGTCGGGAAACCGCGCTTCCTGAGCAGCGCCTTCACGTCGGGATCGCGGCCGCGGAAGGCGCGGTACGCTTCGGCGCGGTCGGTTTCGTTGCCCGTCATCAGCAGGATCGTGCGGAACTTGTCGGCGACGCTGCGGTCCCACGGGCCGCCGGCTTCGGTGAAGGCCGCCCAGGTGTCGGCGTCCATCGTTTCCGACCACAGATAGCTGTAATAGCCCGCCGAATAGGCATCCGAGCTGAACAGGTGGCCGAACTGCGGCAGGCGGTGGCGCATGACGATTTCCTTCGGCATGCCCATTTCGGCGAGCGTCTCGCGCTCGAACTTGTCGACGTCGGTGACCGGCACCTTGCGGTCGTGCAGCTTCATGTCGACGATCGCGCTCGACAGATATTCGACCGTGTCGAAGCCCTGGTTGAACTTGTTCGACGCGATGATCTTGTCGACCAGCGCCTGCGGGATCGGCTCGCCGGTCTTGTAGTGCGTCGCGAATTTCGACAGCACTTCGGGCGTCATCAGCCAGTTCTCGTTCACCTGGCTCGGGAACTCGACGAAGTCGCGCGGTACCCCGGCGAGCGCGGGATAATAGACGTGCTGCAACAGATAGTGGATGCCGTGCCCGAATTCGTGGAACAGGGTCGTTGCATCGTCGAGGCTGACGAGCGTCGGCTCGCCCTTCGCGCCTTCGGTGAAGTTGTTGTTGTTCGACGCCAGCACATTGCGCTCGCCGCCGAGGCCCTGCTCGCTGCGATAGGTCGTCATCCACGCGCCCGAGCGTTTCCCGTCGCGTGCGAAATTGTCGAGATAGAGGACGCCGACATTTTCGTTGGTCTTGAGATTATAGACCTCGAACGTCTTCACCTTGGGGTCGAAGACCGGGATCGTGCCGGTGATCTCGCGGAAGCCGAGGTCGTAGAGCTGCCCCGCCGACCAGAACATCGCATCGCGCAGCTTGTCGAGCTGGAGATAGGGCTTCACCTCGCTCTCATCGAGGTCGTATTTCGCCTTGCGGACCTTTTCCGCATAATAGCGATAGTCCCAGGGCTCGATCGTGATCTTGGGGCCCTTGCCCGCCTTGGCTTCCTGATCGGCAATCGCCTGCATGTCGGCGACCTCTTCCTTCGCGCGCGCGACCGCGGCCGGCCAGACCTTCATCATCAGGCCCATCGCGTTCGCGGGAGTCTTCGCCATCGTATCGGCCATGCGATAGTCGGCGTGCGTCGGGAAGCCGAGCAGCACCGCGCGATCCTGCCGCAGCTTCAGGATTTCGGCGATCGTCGCATTGGTGTCGTTCGCGTCGCCATTGTCGCCGCGGTTGACGAACGCGCGCCACACCTTCTCGCGCAGCGCGCGGTTGGTGGCGTTCTGCAGCACCGGCTGCGCCGACGAGCGGGTGTTCTTGATCGCCCACTGGCCCTTCTTGCCCTGCGCCTCTGCGGCGTCGGCGAGCGACGCGACGAAGCCCGCGGGCAGCCCGTCGAGTTCGGCCTGGTTGATCACGAAGGTATAGAGCTTCTCGTCGCCGAGCAGCTTCGACGAGAAGGTCGAGAAGAGGCTTTCGAGCTTCGAATTCAGGCCGACGAGTTTCGCCTTGTCGGCGGTCGACAGGTTCGCGCCGTCGCGCACCATCTCTTCATAGCTGCGCTCGACGATGCGGATCTGCTGCGCGTTGAGACCGCTGGTCAGGCGCTTGTCGTACACGGCCTTGTAGCGGGCGAAGAGCTTGGGCTCGAGGAACAGCTCGGTGTAGAAGGTCGTGAGCTTGGGGCTCCATTCGGCGTCGATGTCCTCGACGCGGTCGTTCGACTTGTTCGAGGTTTGCACGCCCCACAGCGCGAAGACGC
Source organism: Sphingopyxis sp. BSN-002 (assembly GCF_022024275.1). Lineage (NCBI taxonomy): Bacteria > Pseudomonadati > Pseudomonadota > Alphaproteobacteria > Sphingomonadales > Sphingopyxidaceae > Sphingopyxis > Sphingopyxis sp. BSN-002. The sequence goes on along the minus strand of NZ_CP091804.1, from coordinate 1,661,139 downwards.
GGTCCATCGTCTCGCCGGCGAGCATCATCGGGACGTGGGTGTTCTCGAACGTCGGCTCGGCGGGGTTGTCGATCACCGCCTGAACCTCGGCCTTCACCTGGGCCATGCCCTTGGTGAAGGCATCGGGGAACAGCTCGGGGTCCATCTTGTCCCACGGCGGCACCCCTTCATAGGGGCCCGTCCACGGCTGGAGCATCGGGTTCGCATCCGTCGTGGCGGCGGGGGCAGGGGCGGCGGTTTCGGTGGCGCTGGTCATCGGGCTATAACCCATCAGAAAGGCAGTCGATGCAAGCAGCATCGATGAACGGAAAAGCGGCTGCGCCTTGCGCGACATCGTCAAATCTCCCCGGGGAAACGGTTTCGGCTGAAACCATGTTGCCCCGAGCCTTAACCCGAGATGGCGCGCAGGGGCAACCCTAGGGCGCGTCGCAATATAGACGCCCCTCCTGCACCCACCAATATTGCAGCGGCAATGCAGCGGAAGACAGAAGAAACGCGATCACATAAGGGAGGCGCGCCGGCTTCCAGATCAGCGAGGCGAGTCCGACCAATAGCAACGCGACATACAGGGCATGCACCCAGCCAAAGTTTTCGAGGACCGGATCTTGTGGCGCTGTGCAGAAAATGCCGATCTCCGGCACGGCTGCCACGCTGATGGCTGCGATAAATAACTGAACGGCCAACAGGGTCGCGACAGCGGCCCGCTGGCGGGCATCGGTCATGCGCCGAACCCCGGCTGAACCAGGCCCGGCACATCGACGCGGAAGGTGAAGAGGCCGCCCGCGTGCGGTTGAGCTGCGTGCTCCCCGTCGCTCAGATTCTTGCCCGCGCTGGTGACGAAGGCCGTTTTCATGTCGGCGCCGCCCAGCGCGATCATCGACGGGCGCTGGACCGGCAGCTCGACCGTCTGCAGCAGCTCGCCCGCGGGCGAGAGCCGGACAACGCGCCAGCCATCCCACAGCGCCGACCAGTAGCAGCCCTCGGCGTCGACGGTGCCGCCGTCGGGGCGCCCGGTGCCGAACTCGAACCGGTGGAAGAGGCGCCCGTCGCCGAGCTCTCCCGTCGCGGGATCGACGTCATAGGCATTGAGCGCATGCGTGGGAGTATCGGCGTGATAGAAGGTCCGCCCGTCGGGGCTGAACGCGGCGCCGTTGCTCGTCAGCAGCCCGCCGATCATCGGCGTGAGCTCGCCGTCGGGGTCGAGCCGGAACAGCATCGCGCCGGGGTTCGCCTTGTCGGTCGTCACGCTGCCGAGCCAGAAGCGGCCGACAGCATCGACGCAGCCGTCGTTGAAGCGCTGTTCGGGGATGCCAGCGAGTGCCGCGGGTCCGAAGGGGCGCGGCGTATCGCCCCAATTGTCGATCACCGCGCAGCCGTCCTTCAGGCCCATCACCAGCCCGCCGTCGGCGCGCGGCGCGACGCAGCCGACGGGGCCGTCCAGCTGCATCGTTTCGGTCGCGCCGGTTTCGGGGTCGGTACGGTGGATGCGGTGCGCGTCGATATCGACCCAATAGAGGCGCGCCTCTGCGGCGTGCCAGCGCGGCGACTCGCCGAGCAGCGCGCCGGCATCAAGGAGCAGTTCAACCATGAAAGGATGCTAGCGCGGCATGCGGTCGGTGCCCAGCGGCTGCAAACCTATTCGTCGCGCCGCGGCCGCGCGCGGGTTTGCCGCATCTTTGCTGCCGTAGCGGCATTTCTACTTGACGTGGACGTAAACGTAAGGTCAGTTGCGATCCGAAACCTGCGCTGATGGCGCGGGGCCTGCCGCGTACCGGATCCGAAAGCCCGGACGCCCCCTGGGAAAAGGAAATATGATGTCGCTCGATAACCTCTCGCGCTCCGCCTACACCGAGGATCATGAGGCGTTCCGCGCGACGGTACGCCAGTTCCTCGAAAAGGAAGTCGCACCGAACGCCGCGCAGTGGGCCGAGGACAAGATCGTTCCCAAGTCGATCTGGCCGAAGGCGGGCGAGCTGGGCATGCTGTGCCCGACGGTTCCCGAGGAATATGGCGGGCTGGGCCTCGACTTCGGCTATAATGCGATCGTCGACGAGGAAAGCGCCTATTACGGCCGCGCGACCACCGGCTTCTCGCTCCAGTCCGACATCGTCACCAGCTATATCGTCAAATATGGCAGCGAAGAGCAGAAGAAGCACTGGCTGCCCAAGATGGTCGCGGGCGAGACGATCACCGCGATTGCGATGACCGAACCGGGTACCGGCTCGGATCTTCAGGGGATGCGCACGACCGCGAAGAAGGATGGCAATCACTATGTCATCAACGGGTCGAAGACCTTCATCACCAACGGCCAGAACGCCGACCTGATCCTCGTCTGCGTCAAGACCGATACCGAGGTCGAGCCGGCGTGGAAGGGCGTCTCGATCGTCCTCGTCGAGGCCGACCGCGAAGGCTTCCAGCGCGGCCGCAACCTCGACAAGATCGGGCAGGACGAAGCCGATACGTCGGAACTCTTCTTCAACGACGTCCGCGTGCCGATCACCAACTGCCTCGGCGAGGAGGGGCAGGGGTTCATCTATCTGATGAGCGAGCTACCCCAGGAACGCCTGTCGATCGCGGTTTCGGCGCAGGCATCGGCGCAGCGCGCCTTCGACGACACGGTCGAATATACGCGCGAGCGCAAGGCGTTCGGCAAGCCGATCCTTGACTTCCAGAACAGCCGCTTCGTGCTGGCCGACCTGAAGGCGAAGCTGCAGGTGGGCTGGGCGCATCTCGACTGGGCGCTCGCGCGCCACATGAAGAAGGAGCTGACCCCCGAAGAGGGCGCGGCGGCGAAGCTGTGGCACACCGACCTGCAGTGGGAGGTGATGGACAAGTGCCTCCAGCTCTTCGGCGGCTCGGGCTATATGAACGAATATCCGATCGCCCGCGCCTGGCGCGCGGCGCGCGTGACGCGCATCTTCGGCGGCACGAACGAAATCATGAAGGAACTGATCGGGCGCAAGCTCTGATCCTCTAGACGCAGGAAAGGAATTCTCCCCATGGCTACTGCATATATCGTCGACGCTGTCCGCACCGCGGGCGGCAAGCGCGGCGGTCGGCTCGCCGGCGTGCACCCCGTCGACCTCGGCGCCGCGGTGTTCGACGCGATCGCCGACCGCAATGATTTCGACACCAAGGCGATCGACGACGTCATCACCGGCTGCGTGTCGCAGGGCGGCCAGCAGACGATGGACGTCGGCCGCAACGCCGTGCTCGCCTCGAAGCTGCCCGACTCGATCCCCGCGGTCACGATCGACCGCCAGTGCGGCTCGTCGCAGCAGGCGATCCAGTTCGCGGCGCAGGCGGTGATGTCGGGCACGCAGGACATCGTCCTCGCCAGCGGCATCGAAAGCATGACGCGCGTGCCGATGGGCAGCGTCGCGACCCTGTTCATGAAGGAAGGCCTCGGTCATTATAAGTCCGAGCGGCTCGAGGAGAAATTCCCCGGCATCATGTTCAGCCAGTTCGCCGGCGCCGAAATGATCGTGAAGAAGCACGGCTTCAGCAAGGACGATCTCGACGCCTATGCGCTCGAAAGCCACCGCCGCGGCAAGGCCGCGACCGAAGCCGGCCACTTCAAGCGCGAAATCATCGGCGTCGAAATCGACACGCCCGAAGGGCGTCAGGTTCACCTCGTCGACGAGGGCATCCGTTTCGACGCGACGCTCGAGGGCATCGCGGGCGTCAAGCTGCTCCAGGAAGGCGGCTCGATCACAGCGGCCTCGTCGAGCCAGATCTGCGACGGCGCCTCGGCGGCGCTCGTCGTCTCGGAACAGGCGCTGAAGGATCATAACCTGACCCCGCGTGCGCGCATCCATCACATTTCGGTGACGGCGGGCGACCCGGTAATCATGCTCGAGGAACCGCTGTTCGCGACCGAACGCGCGCTCAGGAAGGCGGGCATGAAGATCGGGGATATCGACGCCTATGAAGTGAACGAGGCGTTCGCGCCCGTGCCGCTCGCCTGGCTCAAATATCTCGGCGCCGATCATGCGCGGCTCAACCAGCACGGCGGCGCGATCGCGCTCGGCCATCCGCTCGGCGCCTCGGGCACCAAGCTGATGGCGACGCTGCTCGGCGTGCTCGACGCGACGGGCGGCAAATATGGCTTGCAGACGATGTGCGAAGGCGGCGGCCAGGCCAACGTCACGATCGTCGAGCGGCTGTAACAACCGATCAATTTTTTCCGTTCGGGCTGAGCCTGTCGAAGCCCCGTTCTTCTCTTGAGGGAAAGAACGGCCCTTCGACAAGCTCAGGGCGAGCGGGCTAGGGAAAGGACTGAATAGATGAAACTCGATTCCACCGTATCCGCCGTCGTCACCGGCGGCGCCTCGGGTCTTGGCGCCGCAACCGCGCGCGCGCTGGCCGCCAAGGGCGTCAAGGTCGCGATCTTCGACCTGCAGGAAGAAAAGGGCAAAGCCCTCGCGGCCGAACTCGGCGGCGTCTTCTGCGAATGCAACGTCACCGACGACGCGTCGGTCGACGCCGCCTTCGCCAAGTCGCGCGAGGCGATCGGGCAGGAGCGCATCCTCGTGAACTGTGCGGGCACCGGCAACGCGATCAAGACCGCGAGCCGCTCGAAGGAAGACGGCAGCATCAAGCATTTCCCGCTCGATGCCTTCAACTGGATCATCCAGATCAACCTCGTCGGCACCTTCCGCTGCATCGCCAAGTCGGCGGCCGGCATGATGACGCTCGACCCGATGGAAGACGGCGAGCGCGGCGCGATCGTGAACACTGCGTCGGTCGCGGCCGAGGATGGCCAGATCGGTCAGGCCGCCTATTCGGCGTCGAAGGGCGGCGTCGTCGGCATGACCCTGCCGATCGCGCGCGACCTCGCGTCGGAGAATATCCGCGTCAACACGATCCTGCCGGGCATCTTCGACACCCCGCTGCTCGCGGGCGCGCCGCAGAATGTCCGCGATGCGCTCGGCGCCTCGGTGCTCAATCCGAAGCGCCTCGGCAACCCGGTCGAATATGCCGGTCTCGCGCTCACGATGATCGAGAACGGCTATTTCAACGGCGAGGATGTACGCCTCGACGGCGGCATCCGTATGGGTCCGCGCTGATATGCCGAAACCGGAGAGCTGGCGGCTGAACGCCGCCAGCTACCCCGTCCACCTCGACCTGCAGACGCGGTTCCAGGACATGGACATCAACGGCCACCTCAACAATGTGGCTTTCGCGGCGCTGTTCGAGAGCGGCCGCGTGCTTTTGAATCGCGAAGTCCGCCCGCTCGAGGAGCGCCCGACGAACGAGCGCACGATGGTCGCCGCGGTCGAGATCAACTATCTCGCCGAAGGCAATTTCCCCGATCCGGTGCTGATCGCGACGGGGATCGGCCGCCTCGGCACCTCGAGCTGGACGATCGTGCAGGCGATGTTCCAGAACGGCGGCTGCATCGCGACTTGCGACACCGTCGTTGTCTGCCGCACCGACGGCGAGGCGAAGCCCCTGCGGGCGGAGATGGTTGCCGAGCTGGAGACGAAGCTGGCGAAACCGCTCTGATTCTTCGGTGACCGCGTGCATTTCTGCCGGCGTGACGTCCTATTAGATGCCGTCGGTCTCGAGGCTGGCTTCCTTGCCGCATAGCCGCAATTTCGCCGGCAAATTGCGCCCGCTGAAGGTGAACCGTTCCACTGTCAGGGGCGGTGGATCGTCGCACGTAAAGGTTATGGTCGCCCCCTCGAGTCCTGTTACTACGGCCTCCGTACCGGACCCATGGCCATTGACTGCATAGCGTCCTACGAATTCCGTGCCGTTCCAAAGCAGGGCGATCAGTTGCGTGCCATGCTTGCTTTGCGGATTCACGAAGTCGAATTGGTAGATTTCGAGATAATCGGGACCGATGACAAGCTTCCCGATGTACCTGACGTCCGAATAGCGCCAGCGTTCTCCGAAATCGGAGAATATCCGCCGCGCTTGCTCCGAGATCGGGCCCGCCGACGGCATCGGCGGCGGGGCCTTGTAGTCCTCATAGCGGACGGGTGCAGGCGTGGCTGCCGGCGTGTCGGTTGCAGGATTCGCGTCACAGCTGGCGAGCACGCAGGCGCCCGCAAGCGTCCACAGGAACCTAGAGCTTCTTGTCCGCATCGGGGACGGAGCGGATCAGGTCGCGCGCGAAGCCGATCAGGCCGATCTGGCGGCGGCGCTTCAGCCGCTCGGCGCGCAGGATCGCGCGGACCTCGTCGAAGCAGCCGTCGACATTGTCGTTGATCAGCACATAGTCGTAACCGTCCCAGTGGCTGATCTCGTTCGCGGCGCGTTCCATCCGCGCGGCGATCACCTCGTCGCTGTCGGTGTTGCGGCTGCGCAGGCGGCGTTCGAGTTCCTCCATCGTCGGCGGCAGCACGAAGACGCGCACGACGTCGGGGCCGGCTTCCTGATAAAGCTGCTGCGCGCCCTGCCAGTCGATGTCGAACAGGACATCCTTGCCCGCGGCGAGCAATTCCTCCACCGGCGCGCGCGGGGTGCCGTAACGATGCCCGAAGACATGCGCCCATTCGAGGAACTCGCCGTCGGCCGCCATCTTCTTGAACGTCTCGGTATCGACGAAATGATAGTGCACCCCGTCGACCTCGCCGGGGCGGGGCGGGCGCGTCGTCGCCGAGATCGACAGCGCAATGTCGCTGTCGGCATCGAGCATCATGCGCGAGATGGTGGTCTTGCCCGCGCCCGAGGGCGAGGAGAGGACGAACAACACGCCGCGGCGGTTCAGATGGACGCTATCAGCCATGCGCGCTAATTGCGCGATGAGACGCAGGGGTCAAGGGGAAGGGCCGATGGCCGGAATTTCACGAAAGGGCTCGCTGGTCGCGGCCGCGTTGCTTGCGCTGCTTGCCGCCATCCTGTTCGCGATGGGCCGCCCGCCGATCTGCCCGTGCGGGACGGTCAGCCTGTGGCACGGCGTCGTGCAGTCGAACCAGAACAGCCAGCAGATTTCGGACTGGTACAGTTTCAGCCATGTCATCCACGGCTTCCTCTTCTTCGGCCTGTCGCGCCTGCTGCTGCGGCGGCAGCCGCTGTGGGTCGCGCTGGCGCTCGCGATCGGGATCGAGGGTGCGTGGGAAATCCTCGAAAATTCGCCGATCATCATCGACCGCTACCGCGAGGTCACGATGGCCTATGGCTACAGCGGCGATTCGATCCTCAATTCGGTCAGCGACACCGGCTTCATGATCCTCGGCTTCCTGGCGGCGAGCCGGATGCGCTGGTGGGTGACCGTCCTGATCGCGATCGCGTTCGAGCTGTTCACGCTGTGGACGATTCGCGACAATCTGACGCTCAACGTGCTGATGCTGGTCTCGCCGATCGAGGCGGTGAAGGAGTGGCAGGCGGGCGGTTAGTGGATCGCGCTGCTGCGCCCGTTGCCTTCGACGGGAATCGCCGGCGGCAGGGCGTCGCCGATGGTCTGGCCATCGGTCGGCAGCTCTGCCGTGCCGGCATAGGGATCGACCACTCCGGCGGCTGCAAGCTCTGAATCGATGGCATGCGCCTCTTCGGCTGCCTTGCGCGCTTCGGCGCGGTCGGCCCATTTCTTTGTGAGATAGGCTGCGGCCGCCGTCGCCGCGAACACGGCATAGCGCTGCGGAAACAGGCGCCGCGCCGCGAACAGGGTGCCCGCGCCGATCACCGCGCCTGCGACGGGGTGATTGCCTTTCTGGCGCCCGATAGCGCTGCCAAGGACGCCTCCAACGATCCGGCCGATCATCTTCATCTCTCCTTCCTCCCTATCAATGCGCGGACGCCTGTTGCGGTTCCGGGCCCAGCCCTTACCCGAGCATCGTGCGCGGATCGACCACGCGGTCGAAGGTTGCGCCGTCGACATAGCCCAGATCGAGCGCCGCGTCGCGCAGGGTCGATCCCGTTTCATGCGCGTGCTTCGCGATCTTGGCGGCCTTGTCGTACCCGATTTCGGGCGCGAGCGCGGTGACGAGCATCAGCGAGCGGTTCATCAGCTCGTCGATCCGCGCGCGGTTGGGTTCGATCCCGACGACGCAATGCTCGGTGAACCCCGCCATTCCGATGCTCAGCAGCTCGATCGATCGCAGCACGTTCGATCCGATCAGCGGCTTGAAGACATTGAGCTCAAGATGGCCCTGCAGCCCGCCGACGGTCGTTGCCTGATGGTTGCCGATGACTTGCGCGGCGACCATGGTCAGCATCTCGCACTGGGTCGGGTTGACCTTGCCCGGCATGATCGAGCTGCCGGGCTCGTTCGCGGGCAGGTCGAGCTCACCGAACCCCGCGCGCGGGCCGGAGCCGAGCAGGCGGATGTCGTTGGCGATCTTGGTGAGCGCGACGGCGAGCGTATTGAGCGCGCCCGAGAAGAAGACGAGCCCGTCGTTCGACGCCAGCGCCTCGAACTTGTTGCGCGCGGGTTCGAACGCGATGCCGGTCGCCTTCGACAATTCGCCAGCCATGGCGACGTCGAAGCCCGCGGGCGCGTTGAGCCCGGTGCCGACGGCAGTGCCGCCCTGTGCGAGCTTGCAGATGTTGTGCGCCAGCGCGCCCTCGATGCGCGCGCGGCACGCGATCAGCTGCGCGACATAGCCCGAAAACTCCTGCCCCAGCGTCAACGGGGTCGCGTCCTGCAAATGGGTGCGGCCGATCTTGACGATGTCGCCCCAGATTGCGGCCTTTGCGGCGAGCGCGTCGGTGAGTTCGGTCAGCGCGGGAAGCAGCCGGACCGTCGTTTCGACCGCGACCGCGACATGCAGCGCGGTCGGAAAGCTGTCGTTCGACGACTGGCCCATGTTGACATGATCGTTCGGGTGGACGGGCGATTTGCCGCCGCGCTTGCCCGCCAGTCTTTCGTTGGCGATCCCGGCGATCACCTCGTTCGCGTTCATGTTCGACTGGGTGCCGCTGCCCGTCTGCCAGATCGCGAGCGGGAACTGGTCGTCGTGTTCGCCTGCGACGACGGCGTCGGCGGCTGCGGCGATCGCGTCCGCCAGACCCGCATCGAGTCCGTGGTTCCGGTTCACCCGCGCCGCCGCGCCCTTGATCCGGGCGAGGGCGTGGACGACCGGTACCGGCATCCGCTCGTGCGGCGGGAAAGCGAAATTGTGCCGGCTGCGCTCGGTCTGCGCGCCCCAATAGGCGTCCGCCGGAACCTCGATCTCGCCGATGCTGTCGCTTTCGATCCGTGTGTTCATGCCAGCAACATCCTTGTCACCAATATCGCGCCCGTCCAGATCATCGCGACAAGGCCGAGCAATTGCCAATAGCCGCCCTCGCCGACGCGGCGGCGCAGCCATCCGGCGGCGAGCCAGACGATCACCAGTGCGGGGGTCAACACAATCAGGCTGAAGCGGAGCAGGCCGTCGGCGATCTGGCTTTGTGCATAGCCGCCCTCGAACAGTGCATAGCCCTCGACCCCCCACCAGAAGGCGCCGGTCAGGACGAGCATCCCCGCGAGGGCCCAATATTGCCAGAAACGGCTGGGGGGCCAGTTGGCACCCACTGCGCTATCTCTTCTTGCCGAAGTCCACGGTGACCACGTTCGACCCATCCTCGCTCGTCGCGTCGGGCCGATCGTTATCGGCCTCGTCGTGCGGCTCGGGCGCGGCGACCTCGTCGTCGCTGACCTGGAACTGCAGGCCGAAATCGACCGACGGATCGACGAAGGCGGTGATCGCGGCATAGGGGATCGTCAGCATCGACGGCGTCTGGTTGAACGACAGGCCGACGCTGAAATGGTCGGCCTCGACCGTCAGGTCCCAGAAGCGGTTCTGGAGCACGATCGTCATCTCGTCGGGGAATTTGGCGATCAGATGCGCCGGGATATCGACCCCGGGGGCCTGCGTCTTGAAGGTGATATAGAAATGATGATCGCCCGGCAGGCTGTCATAGCCCTCGATCTGGCTCAGCACACGGCCGACCACGGCGCGCAGGGCATCCTGCACGATTTCGTCATAGGGAATCAGGCTGTCGCGGACATCGTCACTCATGCCGCGGGGATGGACGCGGCGCGGGCGGGGGTCAAGAGGGCTCAAAGGGGGGAAAGTCGCCTTGCAACGCGAAACGTCGCTGCTATGGGCTTCGCATGCGAACCGCCACCGTCCAGCGCACGACCAAGGAAACGGATATCGCGATCACCGTCAATCTTGACGGTACGGGCGATTATTCGGTCTCCACCGGCATCGGTTTCCTCGACCATATGGTCGAGCAATTGTCGCGCCATTCGCTGATCGACATTTCCATGAACGTGAAGGGCGACCTCCACATCGACCAGCACCATACGGTCGAGGACAGCGCGCTCGCGCTCGGCGAAGCGGTGGCAAAAGCGCTTGGCGACAAGCGCGGCATCGCCCGGTACGGCGAGGCGCACGCGCCGATGGACGAGACGCTGACGCGCTGCGTGCTCGACATTTCGGGGCGGCCGCACTGCGTCTATAAATCCGGCTTCTCGCAGCCGCGGCTCGGCGAGATGGACACCGAGATGTTCCCGCACTGGTTCCACAGCTTCGCGCAGACCGCGGGCATCACGCTGCACATCGAGACGCTCTACGGCGAGAACAACCATCACATCGCCGAAAGCATGTACAAGGCGTTGGCCAGAGCGCTGCGTCAGGCGGTCGAAATCGACCCGCGCAAGGGCGACGCGATCCCCTCGACCAAGGGCGTGCTCTAGGAGCCGTCCATGAGCGTGATTGCCCTGATCGACTATGGCGCGGGCAATCTTCGCTCGGTGCATAATGCGCTCGTCGCGGCGGGCGCCGACAATGTCGCCGTCACCGCCGATCCCGATGTCGTTGCTGGGGCCGACCGCATCGTGTTGCCGGGCGTCGGGGCTTTTGCAGCCTGCATGAACGGCCTGTCGGCGATTGATGGGCTGATCGAGGCAATGGAGCGGCGCGTGCGCGGCGAGGGCGCCCCCTTCCTCGGTATTTGCGTCGGCATGCAATTGCTCGCCGATGCGGGCGAAGAGCATGGCACGCACGCGGGTCTCGGCTGGATCGGCGGCACGGTGCGGGCGTTCGATCCGGCACCGGGCCTGCGCATCCCGCACATGGGCTGGAACGACGTCGTGCCAAGCTTCGCGCATCCGGTGATCGCCGCGGGCGAGGCCTATTATCTCCACGGCTATCATTTCGCCGACGCGGTCGATGTCGCCGCGACGAGCAGCCATGGCGCGACCTTCGCCGCCGCGGTCGCGAAGGACAATATCGTCGGCGTGCAATATCACCCCGAAAAGAGCCAGGCCTATGGCCTCGCAACCCTCGAAAGGTTTTTGCAGTGGCGCCCCTGATCCTCTTCCCCGCGATCGACCTCAAGGGCGGGCAGGTGGTGCGGCTCGCCGAGGGCGATATGGCGCGCGCGACCGTCTATGGAGACGACCCGGCGGCGCAGGCGCGGCTGTTCGCCGACGCGGGCGCCTCGCACCTTCATGTCGTCGATCTCGACGGCGCCTTTGCGGGTGTGAGCGTCAATGGCGCTGCGGTCGAGAGCATCATTGCGGCATTCCCCGGCAAGGTGCAGGTCGGCGGCGGGATCCGTGACCGCGCGGGCGTCGACCGCTGGCTCGCGCTCGGCGTCGAACGCGTCATCATCGGCACCGCGGCGCTGAAGGATCCTGAGTTTGTGAAATCCGCCGCGCGCGATCTGCCCGGGCGGATCGTCGTGGGGGTCGATGCCCGCGACGGCATGGTAGCGACCGAGGGCTGGGCCGATGTCTCCGACGTCCGCGTCGAGGATCTCGCGCGCCGGTTCGAGGATGCGGGGGTCGCAGCACTGCTCTTCACCGATGTCGGTCGCGACGGGCTGCTCAAGGGCTGCAATGTCGAGGCGACCGTCGCGCTCGCGCGGGCAGTCGACATCCCGGTGATCGCGTCGGGCGGCGTGGCCGACATCGGCGACATCCACGCGCTGCGCCCGCATGTCGCGAGCGGCATCGAGGGCGTCATCACCGGCCGCGCGCTCTACGACGGCCGGCTCGATCTCGCCGAAGCGATTGCGGCAGGGGCGGCATGACCGTCCGCGTCCGCGTCATCCCCTGCCTCGACGTCGCCGACGGGCGCATCGTGAAGGGCGTGAATTTCGTCGACCTGCGCGATGCGGGCGATCCGGTCGAGGCCGCCCGCGCCTATGACGCCGCGGGCGCCGACGAGCTCTGCTTTCTCGACATCTCGGCGAGCCATCAGGGCCGCGGCACCCTGCTCGACATGGTCGGCCGCACGGCCGAAGTCTGTTTCATGCCGCTCACCGTCGGCGGCGGAGTGCGCAGCGCCGACGATGCGCGCGCGCTGCTGCTCGCGGGCGCCGACAAGGTCGCGGTGAACAGCGCCGCCGTCGCGCGGCCCGAGTTGGTCGCCGACATCGCCGACCGCTTCGGCAGCCAGTGTGCCGTTGGCAGCATCGACGCGCGCCGCGTCGAAGACGGCCGCTGGGAGATCTTTACGCACGGCGGGCGCAAACCGACGGGCATCGACGCGCTCGAACATGCGGTGCGGCTCGCCGAACTCGGCGCCGGCGAATTGCTCGTCACCTCGATGGACCGCGACGGCACGAAGGACGGCTACGACCTGACGCTCACCCGCGCGATCGCCGATGCGGTCAGCGTGCCCGTGATCGCATCGGGCGGTGTTGGTAATCTCGATCATCTCGTCGCGGGTGTTGTCGAAGGCGGCGCCAGCGCGGTCCTTGCCGCGAGCATCTTCCACTTCGGCGAGGCGACGATCGCCGAGGCGCATGCGCGGCTTGCCGCCGCCGGACTGCCCGTTCGCGCGCATTAATTCCGCCGCCGGGGTGGCCATAGGGGGAGGGGGCTGCAATAGAAGTCCCATGACCTCCAAACTCCGCCTCGCCGACCGCACCAATGACATTTTTCCGGTCCTCGGCTTCGTGGCCGCGATTGCGAGCTTCGCGATGCCGCTCAATCCATGGATGGTCGCGATCATCCTGATGGGCGCAGTCGTCGCGGCGGTGCACCATGCCGAGGTCATCGCGCACCGCGTCGGCGAACCGTTCGGCACGCTGATCCTCGCGCTCGCGGTGACGGTGATCGAGGTCGGGCTGATCCTGACGCTGATGCAGGCCGAACCCGAAAAGGCGCAGACGCTGGCGCGCGATACCGTGTTCGCGGCGGTGATGGTGATCCTCAATCTGCTGATGGGCCTCTGCCTGCTCGCGGGCAGCATCCGCCATCACGAGCAGCGCTTCCAGCGTACCGGCATCGGCGCGGCGCTGGCAACCTTGACCGTGCTGACCGTGGTTACGCTCGTGCTCCCCAATTTCACGTCGAGCGTCCCGGGGCCCTTTTATTCGGCGACCCAGCTCGGTTTCGTGGCGGCGGTATCGCTCATCCTCTACAGCACCTTTGCGCTGGTGCAGACGGTCCGCCACCGCGACTATTTCCTGCCCGAACCGGATGCCGACATCGACGGCGACGGCGAACCCGACACCCATGCCGCTCCGCCCAGCGTTCAGCGCACCGCTATCTCGGGCGTGCTGCTGCTTGCCAGCCTGTTCGCGGTGGTCCTGCTCGCCAAGAATCTCTCGCCTGTAATGGGCGCGCTGCTCGAGGATTGGGGCGCGCCGCCGGCCGTGCTCGGCGTGCTGATTGCCGCGCTGATCCTCGCCCCTGAAGGCCTCGCGGCTGTGCGCGCGGCGAAGGCCGACCGCCTGCAGACCAGCCTCAACCTTGCGCTCGGCTCGGCGCTCGCGACCATCGGTCTCACCATTCCCGCGGTCGCGATCCTGTCGATCATCACCGACCTGCCGATCAGCCTCGGCCTCGACGCCAAGTCGACCGTGCTGCTGTTCCTGTCGCTGATCGTGTCGGTGCAGACGCTCGCGAACGGCCGCACCACGGTGCTGCAGGGGGTGATCCACCTGATGCTGTTCGCGATCTACCTGTTCACGACCTTCGTGCCGTAAGTCGCCTCAGGTCTTCCGAACGAACACCGTTCCCGCCGAATAGCCCGCGCCGAACGAACAGATCAGCCCGGTATCGCCGGTCGCCATATCCTCATGGTTGAGGTGAAAGGCGATGATCGACCCCGCGCTCGACGTATTGCCATAGGTGTCGAGCACCGTCGGGCTCTCGTCCTCGCTCGCTTCATGGCCGAGCACGCGGTGCGCGATCAGGCGGTTCATGTTGGTGTTCGCCTGATGCAGCCACAGCCGGCGCATGTCCTCGCCCTGCAGGCCCAGCACCTCCATCTGCTCGACGATCAGGTTCGCGACCCACGGCACGACTTCCTTGAACACCTTGCGGCCTTCCTGGACGAAGAGCTTGTCGCTCTTGGGCCCCGAGTGGTCGATCCCGCCATGGCCGCGATTGAGAAAGCCGAAATTGTTGCGGATATTGTTGCTGAACTGGGTCTTCAGCTTGGTGCCGAGAATGTCCCAATGCCCGGCGGGTGCGATGGCCTTGTCCTCGACGAGGATCGCGGTCGCGACGTCGCCGAAGATGAAATGGCTGTCGCGGTCGCGCCAGTTGAGGTGTCCCGAACAGATTTCGGGGTTCACGACGAGCACGCTCTTCGCATGGCCGGCGCGGATATAGTCGGCAGCGGTCTGGATGCCGAAGGTCGCCGACGAGCAGGCGACATTCATGTCGAACCCGAAGCCGTCGATGCCGAGCGCATCCTGAATTTCGACCGCCATCGCCGGATACGGCCGCTGCATGTTCGACGCGGCGCAGAGTACGGCATCGACGTCCGCGGCGTCGCGGCCCGCGCGTGCGAGTGCGTCCTTCGCCGCCAGCACGCCGATCTCGGCAAGGATCGACAGCTCGTCGTTGCTCCGCTCGGCGATGCGCGGCGCCATATGTGCCGGATCGAGGATGCCCGCCTTGTCGACGACGAAGCGCGATCCGATCCCGCTCGCTTTCTCGATGAACTCGACGCTCGATTCAGCGAGTTCGGCCACTTCGCCTGCCTCGATCGCCGCTGCATTTTGGCTATTGTGCAGCGCAACATACGCGTTAAAACTGGCGACAAGTTCTTCGTTGGAGATGCGCTCGGCGGGGGTGAAAAGGCCGGTAGACGAGATGACCGGCTGCGGTGCGTGCGACATGGGTGTCCCTGCGTGTTCTGTTTGTCTGGCACGCTGATTAGGCCCGCTCGCAGCGCCGCGCAACGCCCCAACGCTCGCTGAACGATCCCCGACGCCATGGTTAACCCGCCACTAACCATTTTGGTGGCAGACTGTCTGATGCAGGCCTCCGGGGGGATGGCTCCCCGGGCGCCGTGCGGGAGCATGACCATGGCGACGCGTTCAGGACCGGCCGCAGGCGACCTGTCCATATCCGAGATCAAGGAATTTGCGGGCTTCCCTGCAGCGACCCAGCGTTATATCCGCCGCTCGCTCGACATCGGGCTCGAACGCGACGACGCGATCGCCCGCTGGTCGCGCGACATGGTCGAGGAAACCGCGATCCGCGTTCAGGCGCGTGTCTATCAGCGGCTCGTCGAGGTCCGTGCGCATATTCCCGACGACAGCGGCCTCGACGCGCTCGAACATTTCATGGCGCCGCTGATCGCGGTGTCGGCGTTCGACCTCGGGCAGGACCGGTTGCAGGGCTTTGCACCCTATCGCTTTCTCTACGAGCGCTTGCTCGGCGCGCACGCGCGGCCGTGGCTGCCGGGCGCCTTCTGCGCCGCGGCGTCGCTGCCGCACCTTCACCCCGACAAGCGCAAGGTGCTGCTCCAGTCGATCAGTGAAGCCGCCGCGACCGCGCCGGGCTGGTCGGCGCGCGAGCCGAGCTTCTATCCCGAATGGGTCGAGAAGGTCGACGAGACCAAGCCGGCAAACTGATTGTCCGTTTTGGGGTGGAGAGCGGCCGTTTCAGGAGCGAGCTGGTGTCCCCTCCCGCTTGCGGGAGGGGCAGTGAGGCTTGCCAGCTTGCTGGCTAGCCGCAGCGGGGTGGGTTGATCGCAACGTCGCTGCCCACCCCCGACCCCTCCCGCAAGCGGGAGGGGAGAAGAGCGTCCGCAAATGGTCGATTGCCGCCATCGCATCTAGATCGGGAGCGAATGGCGAAAACGGGGTGGCAAGCTGACTGACCGCCGCTGGTTCTCACCGAAGATTTGGTGATAGCTCTATCCGGGGAAGCTTACTTCCCCCGATGCCGCGTAAGCCCGAGCTTCCCCAGACCATCGGAACCGATTGCCGCATCATTTTGCCATCGATTTCTTTGAAGCCTCCCAAAACGTGAATTAGAGCTTCGTTTGGACCGTTGCAGCCGATTTCGACGCGATCCAAAACGTGGAGGGGCGCGATGGCGGCGTTGATTGCTGACCGATCATCCTTCGAAAGACGCCGCGAAAATCCTTCGATAGCAACGACAGAAACCACATAGCCCTGTCGGTCAAACTCCGCCGTTACCCGGCCTGCTTCGGGGCAGACGACGGAAACACGGTCGCTGTTTGCGATAGGGTCATAGGATGACCAATCCTCTATCGCGGTTAGTGGCGGCGGCGAGGCCGTCTGGGCCAAAACAGCTACGATGATGTGCATTAACAATGTATCAGCCTCATGCCGGAGCCATCGACAATCGTCTTATCGCGGGAAGACAAACGATACGTAACGCCCTCGTGAATGTCCGCAAGCGGTCGAAACCGGCCTTCAGGCGAACAGAGCGCGATACAGTCCGAAGGCGCTCGTTGCGGTCAGTACCACGCCGACCAGTGTCAGCATCAGCTTGACCGAGAAGCGCTTGGCCATGATCGCCCCGAGCGGGGCAGCGAGCACACCGCCGATCAGCAGGCCGAGCGTCGCGCCCGCGACATCGGCAAAGCCGAGGTTCCAGATGAAGGTCGCGGAGACCGCGAGCGTCAGGAAGAATTCGACGCTGTTCACCGTGCCGACGACCTTGCGCGGCTCGGCGCCCTGAACGAGCAGGTTCGAGGTCACGACCGGTCCCCAGCCGCCGCCGCCGGCGGCATCCAGAAATCCGCCGACCAGTCCGAGCGGAGCGATCACCGTCGGCTTCTGGATCTTGGGCGGATAGAGCAGGCCGCGGATCAGCAGCCAGACGCCGATCGCGACCAGATAGGCGAGCACAAAGGGTTTGACGATGTCGGCGTGGAGCGAGGTCAGCACATAGGCACCGAGCACGCCGCCGGTGACGCCGGGGATGAGCAGTTTCCAGAACAGCGACCATTCGATGTTGCGATGGAGCAGGTGGCTGATCCCCGACACCGCGGTCGTGAACACCTCGACGACGTGAATGCGCGCCGATGCGGTTGCGGGCGGCACGCCCATCACAGCGACCAGCAGCGTGTTGCAAATGACGCCGAACGCCATGCCGAGTGCGCCGTCGACAAGCTGGGCGGCAAAGCCGATCAGGATGAACGGCAGCAGCGACGCGATGTCGATGGACGCGATTTCGAGCATGTCTTCATCCCAAGTGATTTAATTGACAACGGGCTGCCGCCTTTTGCAGGGATTCGCTAGCCCAATTTTTCTGCGCGCGGTGAAGGGATTTGTTTCTGCGCCCAAAAGCAGGCCTATCCGGTCACATTGTCGGGCAGGAATTCGCGCACATAGTCGATGAAGGCGCGCAGCTTGGGCATCACCTGCTTGCGGCTGGGATAATAAAGGAACAGGCCGGAGGTCGCGCTGGCATAGTCGGTGAGTACGAGTTCGACCTCGCCGGTCTCAACCATCGCCTTTGCCACCGGCTCCGCGGTCATGATCATCGCGATCCCGCTGCGCATCGCGACGGTGGCGGCGATCCAGTCGTTGACGATCACCGGACCGGTCACCGCGACGTCGAAATCGCGGTTTCCCTTCTCGAAGGTCCACGGCATCAGCCCGCCCGATGCCAGCCGGAAGCGGACGCAGCGGTGGTTGCGCAGATCCTCGGGCGTTTCGGGCCGGCCGTATTTTGCGAAATAGGCGGGGGTTCCCGCCACGACGAAACGGAAGGGGCCGGTCAGCCGCACCGCGATGACGTCGGCGTCGAGCGATTCTCCCATCCGTACACCCGCGTCGAAGCCGCCGGCGCTGAGGTCCGACAGCGCGTCGTCGGCATAGATTTCCAGCTCGATCTCGGGATAGGTTTCGCAGAAGCCCGCGATGATCGGCTCGAACAAGGGCTGCACCGCACCGCGCATCAGGTTGATGCGCAGGCGTCCGGCGGGCCGGTTGCCGAGGTTGCGCGCCGCTTCATAGGCATCGGCGAGCCCCGAATAGGCGGGGGCGGCGCGCTCAAGGAACATCTCGCCTGCCTGCGTCAGCCCGACGCTGCGCGTCGTGCGCATGAACAAGGGCGCGCCGATACGCGCCTCGAGCGCTTTCACGGTCTGGCTGATCGCCGAGGGCGAGACGCCAAGGTCGCTTGCGGCGGCAGAAAAGCTGCGCCTTTCCGCGACCCGGAGGAAAGCCTCGATCCCGTCGAGAGCCCCATGGGGGATTGTTAAATCCTGCTTCAAAGCACTTGCAGATTATAGAGGATTATCTATGTGCGCAACAGCAACTAAAAAGGTTGCACAACGAAACGAAAGGAACCTCTCCCATGGCCTACCAGCTCTCCTCTTTCCGCCGCTTCCCCTCGGCTTTCGCGATCGTCGCAGCGTCGGCTCTCGCTTTCACCGGCCTGATCGCCTCGACTTCGCCGGCCTATGCGCAGGACAGCGGCGACTATCGCTGCTCGACCCTCGCCGAACAGGCTTATGTCGCCGCCAACGGCGCCGAAGCCAGCAAGCAGGCGAATGCGAAGCGCTTCGTCTCGACCGGCAAGAAGCTCTGCGAAGCCGGCAACGAACGCGCTGCCGCCAAGCAGTTCCGCGCCGCGCTCAAGCTCGCCGGCGTCGAAGAAGCCACCGACAGCCGCATGGCGTCGCGCTAATCGAATAAGCCTGAGACACCAATCTCCGGTCCGTCCTCTCCCTCTCCAGACGGACCCCACTAACTGGGGCGGTACTCATAACGAGGCCGCCCCATTTGTTTTGGGCTAAGGCGGTGGCGGAGCCGTCTCTTTCGGCCGATCGGTCACGGGAAGTCGCAGGTCGACGCGCGTCCCGCCGATCTCGGTGCTGATCACCGCATTGCCGTCCTTGACCTCGACGCTCGTCTTGTCGGCTATCGGCACCGCCGGAATGTCGGGGATGTCGAGCGGCTGGACCGGGGTGCCCGGATCTTCGGCACGGGCAGGCGGCGCCTTCGCCGGGATGCGCTTACCGCTCGCCTGCGTCATGAAGTCGCGCCAGATGCGCGCCGGCGCACCGCCGCCGGCGATGCCGTGCGGCGAATTGTCGTCGTTGCCGATCCAGATGCCGACGACCAGCCCGTTGGCATAGCCGACGAACAGCGCGTCGCGATTGTCCTGACTCGTCCCCGTCTTGCCGAAATTGGCCTGCGGCAGCCGCGCCGCGCGCCCGGTGCCGCGATTGACCGCGGCGCGCAGCATCTGCTCGATGTCGTCGTGGACGCGCGTTCCGAAATGGTCGGGACCGAAGAACAGGCTGCTGAACCAGCCTTCCTCCTCTTCCTTGAAGGCGTGCGGCACGACCGGATAGCTGTTCGCGGCGACCGCGGCATAGGCGGCGGTGAGTTCGAGCAGGGTCATGCTCGACGTGCCGAGCGCAAGGCTGGGGTCGCCGCGCGCGAGTGGCGATGTGACGCCCAGATCCCGCGCCATGCGGATCACCTTGTCGTCGCCAATCTCGCGCAGCAGCCGCACGGCGGCAACATTGCTCGACTGCGCAAAGGCATTCTCCAGCGTGATCGTGTCCGAATAGGCGCCGCCCGAATTCTTGGGCTGGTACGATCCGCTCGTGATCGGCCGGTTGTCGATCAGATCGTCGGGTTCCTTCCCGTCCCGCAGCGCCGCCAGATAGACGAACAGCTTGAAGGTCGACCCCGGCTGGCGCCGCGCCTGCGTCACGCGGTTGAAGGGCGAGGCGGCATAGTCGCGCCCGCCGACCATCGCGACGACCTCGCCGTTCGGGCGCATCGCGACGAGCGCCACCTGCGCCTTGCCGACTCCGGCGTTCGCGGTGACGCGCCGCGCGATCCCCTGCAACCGCGCGTCGAGCGTCGTGCGGATCGTCTGGCGCGAATAGCCGACGTCGCTGAGCTTGCGCGCCTCGGGGAGCGCCCAGTCGGCGAAATAGGTGCCGGTCGGCAGGTCGTTGCGGCTCCGGACATCGACGCGCGGTGGCCGCAGTTTCTTCGCCTCGGCTTCGGTCAGATAGCCGGTGATGACCATCGCGTTGACGACCAGCTTCATCCGCTTCGCCGCGAGATCTGGGTTCTTGGTCGGCGCGAGGCGCGAAGGCGCCTGTACCAGCCCCGCGAGCATCGCCGCCTGCGCCGTCGTCAGTTTCTCGGGCTGGCGCGAGAAATAATGGAGCGAGGCGGCGCGCAGGCCATAGGTGTTGTCGCCGAAATAGGCGTTCGACAGATAGCGCTCGAGAATCTCGTCCTTCGACAGCCAGGCTTCGAGCCAGAAGGCGATCAGCGCCTCGCGCGCCTTGCGGCCGAGCGTCCGTTTGGGGGTCAGGAAGGTGAATTTGGCGAGCTGCTGGGTGATCGTGCTGCCGCCCTGCGGGCGCCCGCCCGACACATTCGCCCACACGGCGCGCCCGACGCTGCGCGGGTCGACGCCCCTATGGCTGTAGAAGCGCCGGTCCTCGATCGCGAGGAAGGCGCCGGTGACATGCTTCGGCAGTTTCGCGACCTCGACCGGCTTGTCGACGATCGCGCCCATCCGCGCGATCGGGGTGCCGTCGGAGGCGAGCAGGGTGATCTCGGGCGGCGCGATCGGTTCGAGCGACTTCGACAGCGGCGCGGTGAGCGCGAGCCAGCCGACGAGCAGGATGAAGGCGATCGCGAAGATCGCAAAACCGCGCGAGGCGCGCCGCGTCCATTTGCGCCAGCGCGATTCGGGCGGTGGCGGCGCAACGGCTCCGGGAAAGCCGGGATCAGGATAGGGCGCGCCGAACCCTTCGGCGGGCGGCGGCGGGACGGGGGCGGGCTTTTTGCGGAATGGAAACATGCTCGGCGTCCCGTATTACACCAGCAACACAGCAGAAGCAAATCGCTTGCAGGCTAGCGGGCGCTCAGCGGCGGCGATAGCGGAAATACCAGACCTCGTGCCCCTGCGCGCGCGCCTTGGCTTCGTAGCGTGTTTCGGGCCAGCCGCCGGGACGGACGAGGAAATCCTGCGCGTCCTGCGCCAGCCATTCGAACTGGTGGCGATGGCGCCGCATCACCATCAGCGCGTGCTGAAGATAGACCGGGTGATCGGTGCCGAAGCGGAACTCGCCGCCGGGCTTCAGTTTCGCGGCGATCAGGTCGACCGGGCCATCGTTCATCATCCGCCGCTTCGCATGGCGCGCCTTCGGCCACGGATCGGGGTGAAGCAGATAGGCGAAGGAGAGCGCGCCGTCGGGAATGCGGCGCAGCACTTCGAGCGCGTCGCCATGATGGATGCGGACATTGCCGAGCGGCGGACGCGCGCGTCCCTTGTCGGCCAGATGCGGATCGCCGCTGACATGGACCAGCGCCTGCGCGACGCCGTTGACGAAGGGTTCCGCGCCGATGAAGCCGTGATCGGGCAGCATGTCGGCGCGCGCCGCCATATGCTCGCCGCCGCCGAAGCCGATCTCGAAATGCAGCGGCCGGTCGTAACCGAACAGCCGCGCGGCGGTGACCTCGCCCTCGGCCGGAACCGCGATCTGCGGCAGCAGATTGTCGACCAGATCCTGCTGGCCGGCGCGCAGAGGTCTGCCCTGGGCGCGGCCATAGAGGCGGTTGAGGGTGGTCGGGTCGCCCGATTTATACGCAGTCATGTCGCGCGCGTTAGCGTGCCGGGGCAGCGAGCGAAAGGGCGCTATTCCTGTTTTGCACCGCCGCTGATCCGGACATCGCGCTTTTCGCCCCATGTCGCGACGGTGCTGGTGAAGCGACCCTCGTTGACGATCGCAAGGATCCGGTCGGGGGAGGGAAGGCGATCCTGTGAGGCGAAGTTGATATCCTGCGCCGCCATATGCAGCGTGATGCCATAGCGTGGCGCCTTGTCCTTCGCGACGCCGGGAAGGCTGCCGATCGATCGCGCGACCTCGATGCCGTTACCATTGTCGCCGACCGCGAGGAGATAGGCGTCGGTCGCGGCGTTCGCGCGATACACCGCCTGATTGCCCTCGAGCTTCCGGTCGCGGCACCATTGCACCGCCACCGGTTCCTTCTTCGCCTCGCCCGCCGCGGCCGAAACCAGCGCGGCGCCGATCGCATCCTGCATCATGTCGCCCGATATATCCCTGGACTTGCCCTCGAAGACGAGCGGCGTCGCGCAGTCGGTGACCGGCGCTGCCAAGGGGCCGTTCGCGATCGTCGTGGGCCATCCGATCTCCGCCAGCGCGGAGTCCATCCATTTGCCGAGCTCTGCGGGCGGGCGCGTTTGCGACGACGCGCGAACCTTCACATACCATTCGCCGACGGGGAACAGCATCACGCCGGTGCTGCGATAGGGGCCACCCTTCGGCGTATAAATGGCTTTCAGACCCGAGGCGACCGTCTGTCCCGGGGGTACGAACGCCTGCGGCGCGACCGCGATCACCGGGTGGCCATAGGCGTCGCGGTTCTCGATCCCCCATTGCGCCTGCGCGAACCATAGCGGAACGCCGCCGTTCGTGTCGCGAAAGACATAGAAGGTCAGCGACTCGACGGCATCGCCAACCGTGAAGGACAGCCCGACGTCGAGGTCGTCTTCGGCAAAGGCCATGCCCCGCTCGCGCGGGGTGCCCGCCAGCGTCGCGGGGACCGAGATGCCGCTATGCCTGTGCGTCCAGCTCTTGCCGGGCTGCAGGGAAAGAGGTTCCTGACCTGCGGCGGCACTGCCGGCGAGCCAGAGCGCCGTGCATGCAGTGAAAACGACCTTCGTCCAGTATCTTGCCATGTACGAACCCTCCCCGATCCGGGAATGAGGCTGTCAGATCGGTGTGGCGATGGCAAGCGCTCTTCAGAGCCCGGCGAAGTCGATCGTCGCATGCCGGTCGAGCGTCCGGGAGGTGTCGGGCAGCGGGTATTTGAGCCCGGTCGCGCAGTTGAAGAGCAATGCGGTCTCGTCGGCACCGACCCAGCCCTCGGCGCGGGCCTGCCGCCATGCGGCGAGCGTTGCGCCGCCTTCGGGACAGAGAAGCAGGCCATCGCCTCGTGCCGCATCGTCGACGGCTTTTTCGATCGCCGCGTCGCTGACCGCGACCGCGCGCCCGTTCGATTCGCGTACCGCGTCGAGGATCAGGAAGTCGCCAACCGCCTGCGGGACGCGAATACCCGAAGCGATCGTCGCGGCATCTTCCCACCGCGTCGCGTGGCGATCGCCGGCCTCCCACGCGCGCACCATCGGCGCGCATCCTTCGGCCTGGACCGCGATCATCCGCGGCCGCTTCGCGCCGATCCAGCCGAACGCCTGCAATTCGGCGAAGGCCTTCCACATGCCGATCAGCCCGGTGCCGCCGCCGGTCGGATAAAAGATCACGTCGGGCAGCTCCCAGCCGAACTGTTCGGCGAGTTCCAGTCCCATCGTCTTCTTGCCCTCGATCCGGTACGGCTCCTTCAGCGTCGACAGGTCGAACCAGCCGTTCGCGGCCGCGCCCTCGCGCACCAGCTTGCCGCAATCGTCGATCAGCCCGTTGACGCGATACACGCGCGCGCCCTGCGCTGCGATCTCGCGGACGTTGATCTCGGGGGTGTCGTCGGGGCAGAAGATGATCGCTTCCATCCCCGCCTGCGCCGCATAGGCCGCGGCTGCCGCGCCGGCATTGCCGTTGGTCGGCATCGCGATGCTGGTGACGCCGAGTTCCTTCGCCATGCTGATCGCCATGACCAGCCCGCGCGCCTTGAACGATCCGGTCGGCAGCCGGCCTTCGTCCTTGACCAGCAGGCGCCCGCCCCTGCCGCCGTCCATCGCGGCGACCTTGTCGAGCGCGATCACCGGCGTGTCGATCTCGCCGAGGCTGACGATATTGTCGGTTCGGCGCACGGGCAGCAGCTCGCGCCAGCGCCACAGATCGCGCGGCCGCTGGCCGAGCGCCGCCTTGTCGATCGACGCGCCGACGCCCGCCAGGTCATAGCGCACGAGCAACGGCCGCCCGGCGTCCGACAGCCCGTGCAGCACATCTGCATCGTACCGCGCGCCGGTCAGCCCGCATTCGAGATGCGTGACGAAGGTCGGCCGCTCCGCCGTCAGATTGACGTTGAGCGGCAGGCCCCTGCTCACCCCGCGACTGCCGCCTTCAGCTTGTCGGTCAGGTCGGTGCGCTCCCACGGGAAGGCATCGCCCTCGGCGGTGCGGCCGAAGTGGCCATAGGCCGCGGTCTGCTTGTAGATCGGCTTGTTGAGGCCGAGGTGGGTGCGGATGCCCTTGGGCGTCAGGCGCACAAGCTGCGGGATCGCCTGTTCGATCGCCGCTTCGGTCACGCCTTCGGCCGCGGTGCCGTGCAGGTCGACATAGATCGACAGCGGCTCGGCGACGCCGATCGCATAGCTGAGCTGGATCGTGCAGCGGCGCGCAAGGCCCGCAGCGACGATGTTCTTGGCGAGATAGCGGGTCACATAGGCCGCCGAACGGTCGACCTTGGTCGGGTCCTTGCCGCTGAACGCGCCGCCGCCGTGCGGGCTCGCGCCACCGTAAGTGTCGACGATGATCTTGCGGCCGGTCAGGCCCGCGTCGCCGTCGGGGCCGCCGATCTCGAAACGCCCGGTGGGGTTGATGTGATAGACGGTGTTCGCGGTCAGCAGTTCGGCGGGCAGCACGTCGGCGATCACGCCGAGCACATATTTGCGCAGCTCCTGATATTTCGCTTCGTCGCCTTCGCCGCCGTGGAAGAAATAGCCCGGCGCGTGCTGGGTCGACACGACGATCGCGGTCGCCTCGACCGGACGTTCGTTGGCATAGCGCAGCGTGACCTGGCTCTTGGCGTCGGGCTCGAGGAAGGGCGCGGTGCCCGCCTTGCGGTCGGCGGCCATGCGCTCGAGGATCTTGTGGCTGTAATCGAGCGTCGCCGGCATCAGGTCGGGGGTCTCGTCCGACGCATAGCCGAACATGATGCCCTGATCGCCCGCTCCTTCGTCCTTGTCGGCGCTCTCGTCGACGCCCTGCGCGATGTGCGCCGACTGGCCGTGCAGGTTGTTCTCGAAGCGGAACTCGTTCCAGTGAAAACCCGACTGCTCATAGCCGATGTCCTTCACCGTCTTGCGGACGGTTGCCTCGATCTCGTCGAGCGCACCCGGCGCCCATTCGCCGTCCTCGAACACGCCCTTGCAGCGGATTTCGCCCGCCAGCACGACAAGCTGCGTCGTGGTCAGCGTTTCGCATGCGACGCGCGCTTCGGGATCCTTCGACAGGAACAGGTCGACGATCGAATCCGAAATCTGGTCGGCGACCTTGTCGGGGTGACCTTCGGAAACGCTTTCGGACGTGAAGAGGAAGCTGTTGCGCATGGGGGCCTTCTCGGAATCGGTAGAGGGGAATCGAATATAAAGGATGCTTTATGTGGCTGCGCTGTTAGCGCCCGCGCTGCCGAAAGGCAATGGCGGCCGCGAGCAGCAGCAGCGCGAACGCGACCGGCAGCATGTTGCCATGGCGTGCGAAAGGCGTCGGCGCGTGCGCCTTCGGAACGAAAGCGTCGATGCGCCCGGCCTCATGCATCAGCAGCGAAGCGAGAATGCGTCCGTCGGCGTCGATCACCGCGCTGATCCCGGTCGGGGTCGCGCGGATGACCGGCAGCCCTTCCTCGATCGCGCGCAGCCGTGCCTGCGCCAGATGCTGCGGCGGACCCCAGCCACCGAACCAGGCGTCGTTCGACGGGTTGAAGATGAAATCGGGGCGGTGCGCGCGGTCGACGACCTGACCCGAAAAGATGATCTCGTAACAGATCTGCAGTCCCGCCCTGCCGAAACGGCCGAGGTCGAGCGTGTGCGGCCCCGGTCCCGGCCAGAAGTCGATATCGCCGGGCGCAAGCCGCGACAGGCCGATCGCCGACAGCACCGGCCGCATCGGCAGATATTCACCGTAAGGGACGAGATGCGCCTTGTCGTAGCGCGGGCCGAGTGTGCCGTCGGCATGGACGGTCATCACCGCATTGCGCGCGCCGACGGCCTGCCCCGTCTTGTCGAGTTCGAGCTTGAGCGCGCCGAGAAGCATCACATCGTCGGGGTTCATCAGCGCTGTCAGCCGCGCGCGCGCTGCGGCGGGCGAGCGGTCGTAATAGACGAGCGGATAGCCGGTCTCGAGATAGTCGGGCACCGCCGCCTCCGGCCACAGGATCAGGCGCGGGGTGTCGGATTTCGGCTCCGTCAGCCGGGCGAGCTTTTCGAAATTGAGGTCGGCCTTGTCGCCTTCCCATTTGTCCTGCTGCCCGACATTGGGCTGAACCACGGTGACAGGCACTTTGGCGCCCACGCCGGCAAATTCGGCCATGCTCATGCTGGCCAATCCGTAAAACAGGACCGGAAAGCCGAAAAACAATATGGGCCCCAGCATCAGTGCCGAAAGAAAGGTGCCGTCCTTCAACCCGCCCCGAAAGGCGGTGAACCATCGCGGGGTCTCGCGCAAACCCCAGCCAATCCACAGCAGGGCAAGGCCCGACAGGCCATAGGTTCCTATGGTTTTCGCCGGCCATGTCAGCGAGAGGGGGACGAGAAAGACGCCCAGCGGGTTCCACGCGAAACCTGTAAACACCCAGCTCCGCAGCCATTCGGTCAAGGTCCACAGTGCTGCAAAAGCGAGCACGAACGAGAGGGGCACCCCGGTCTGGACCGGCCCGACCCGCCGTACCAGCCATGCGCCCCATGCCGCCAGTGCCGGATAGACCGCGAGATAGAGCGCCAGCAGGACGACCGCGATCCAGCCGAGCCACGCGGGCATCGCGGCCTGATAGGTGAAGGCGGTCGCGATCCAGTTGAGTCCGATCGTGAAATGACCGACCCCGAAGGCCCAGCCGATCCCGAGCGCGCGCGACCCCTTCGGGCTGCGCACAACCAGCGCCATCAGACCGGCGAAGGCGGCAAGGGTCAGCGGCCAGAGGTTGAGCGGGGCGAAGCCGGTTGCCGAAACGGCGCCGAGCAACAGGGCGACGAGCTTCGGCCAGCGGTCGGCGAAAGCGGCGATGCGGGATGAAGGCGCGGTCACGGGCGCTCTTTAGCCCCGCGTCGCATCGCCCACTAGAGCATATATTTCATCTTGATCGACTGGCGCATGTCGCCCGTCACCGCAAAGCTCGCCGACTTGAAGCTCGGCGGGCCGACGGTGATCGTCGGGTTGCGTGAAAAGCCGAAGCCTTCCTTCGGCAGGAAGATCGCAAGGTCCATCTTGTTGTTGCTGTTCTCGTCGTGGACGACCGCGATCGCATAGGTGCCGGCGGCCGGCGCGTGGATCAGGAAATCTCCCGCATCAGCGGCTTTCACCGCCATCCGCACCGACGCCTTGTCCTTGCTGCAATCGGGAAAGGCCTTGGGATTGGTGGTCAGGCAGACGAGGATCTGGCCCTTGGCGTTGCGCAGGCCGGTGATGCTGACCTCAACGGTCGGCGGCGCGCTCGCGGCGGTCAGCAGCGCGGTCAAAGCTGCCAAGCCCGATATCCGTGCCGCACGCCTTGTCCCAGAAGCGGAAATAAAGCCCATAATTCCCCCGATAGGCCGCATGATGCGCTTCGTGATGCGTCGCCGTTATCAGCCATCTCCCCGCGGGTCCATGCACCAGCGCGCGCGGAAACATCTCCCACCCCATATGATTGCCGACGCCCATGATCGTCATGATCGTCAGGACGAGGCCCAGCATCGCGACATGGATCGGGATCAGGAAGACCAGCGCGGGAATCACGACCGCGCCGGTGATCGCCTCGACCGGGTGAAAGCTCATCGCCGCCCACGCCGTCGGCGGGCGGCTCTGGTGATGCACGGCGTGCGCGATGCGGAACGGCCGCGGCCGGTGCATCCAGCGATGCGTCCAGTAAAACCATGTGTCGTGGATCAGCAGATAGGCGAAGAGGCTCACCGGCAGATACCAGAGCGGAAAAGCGTGCAGATCGGTGTAGATGCGCGTCCAGCCGCGCTCCTGCCACCCCCAGGCGACGATGCCCGCGGGCGCGCCATAGATGGCGGCACTCGCGAGACTCCAGCCGATCTCGCGCTTCATCTGCGGCTCCAGCCCGCGATAGAGGCCGGGGTGTTTGAGCCGGGTCGCGAAGGCAAAGCCGCCGCTGCTCAGCAGATAGCGGACGCCGACGATCAGCGTCATCGCAATCGCGGAGAAAATGATCGCGGCCATGCACGAAGCCATAGCGGCCCGTCGTCGGGCTCGCTAGGGCTGGGGCATGGCGGCGCCCGACAAGGACAGTTGCGACATTGCGATCGTCGGCGGCGGGCTCGTCGGCGGGCTTGCCGCGCTGGCGCTCGCGCGGCGGCGGCCCGATCTCGACGTCCGGCTGATCGAACCCGGCGCGATCGGCGGCAATCATGTGTGGTCCTTCTTCGACGATGATGTCGCGCGCGGCGATCGCTGGCTCGTCGAGCCGCTGATCCGCTATCGCTGGGACGGCTATGACGTCGCCTTTCCGAAATATCGTCGCGCGGTCCCGATGGCGTACAACAGCATCACCGGCGAGGCGCTGGCCGAGGCGGTCACGGCGGTGCTGCCCGCCGGCCGCCATATCGCCAGGTCGGCGATTCTCCTCGGCCCGCAATCGGTTGCCTTCGACGACGGCAGCCGGATCGAGGCGCGGCAGGTGATCGACGCGCGCGGCGTCGGCGACCTCGACGGGATCGACTGCGGCTGGCAGAAATTCGTCGGGCAGGCGCTGCGGATCGCCGGCGGCCACGGGCTGACGCAGCCGGTCGTGATGGACGCGACGGTCGAGCAGCTCGGCGGCTATCGCTTCGTCTATTGCCTGCCCTTCGATGCCGAAACGGTCTTCGTCGAGGACACTTATTACAGCGATGAGGCCGCGCTCGATGTCGCCGCGGTGCGCGAACGCATCGCCGCCTATGCCGCCGCGCGCGGCTGGGAGGTCGAGGCGATCGAGCGCGAGGAGACCGGCTGGCTGCCCGTCGTGATCGCGGGCGATTTCGGGGCGGTCTGGCCGAAGGAAGACGGTGCTCCGCGTATCGGAGTGCGGGCGGGGCGCTTTCACGCGACCACCGGCTATTCGCTCCCCGATGCGGTCCGGACCGCATCTTCGCTCCCCGCCTTGATCGATCGCCCGGATCTTGCGGCGATACTCCGCGATCAGGCCGCGGCGTCCTGGCGGCGCCAGCGCTTTTACCGGATGCTCGGCGCGATGCTGTTCCGCGCCGCCGAGCCCGGACAGCGCTATCGCATCTTCCAGCGCTTCTACCGCCTGTCGCCCGGCCTCATCGCGCGCTTCTATGCCGGCGCGTCGAGTGCGAAGGACAAGCTGCGCATCCTCTCGGGCAAGCCGCCGGTGCCGGTCGGCAGAGCGATCGCCGCGCTCGCGAAGCTCGACTGGCGATGAGCAGGCGCGCGATCGTCATCGGCGCGGGCTTCGGCGGGCTGGCGCTCGCGATCCGGTTGCAGTCGGCGGGGGTCGCGACGACGATCGTCGAGGCGCGCGACAAGCCCGGCGGGCGGGCCTATCATTGGCAGAAGGACGGCTTCACCTTCGACGCCGGGCCGACGGTGATCACCGACCCGCCGTGCCTGCACGAGCTCTGGGCGCTGAGCGGGCAGGATATGGCCGTCGACGTCGAACTCGTCCCGGTGATGCCCTTCTACCGCCTCGACTGGCCCGACGGTTCGACCTTCGACTATTCGAACGACGAGGCCGCGCTCCGCGCCGAAATCGCCAAGCTCAACCCCGCCGACGTCGCGGGCTACGACCGCTTCCTCGATTATTCGAAGGGCGTTTACGAGCAGGGTTATGTGAAGCTCGGCGCGGTTGCTTTCCTCGATTTCGTCTCGATGATCAAAGCGGCGCCCGCGCTGATGAAATATCAGGCGTGGCGCAGCGTCTATTCGATCGTCTCCTCCTATGTGCAGGACGAGCGGCTGCGGCAGGCACTGTCGTTCCACACGCTGCTCGTCGGCGGCAATCCGATGACCACGAGCAGCATCTACGCGCTGATCCACACGATCGAGAAAGACGGCGGCGTCTGGTTCGCGCGCGGCGGGACCAATGCGCTGGTGTCGGGCATGGTACGGCTGTTCGAGCGGCTGGGCGGCGAACTGCGCCTCGCCGATCCCGTGACCTCGATCCACACCATGGAGGATCGGGCAACCGCGGTGACGACGCAAAGCGGCTGGCACGCCGATGCCGACATGGTCGCCTGCAACAGCGACCTGATGCACAGCTACAAGGATCTGCTCGATCATCCGCGCGGGGCCAAGGTGGCGAAGAGCCTCGCACGCAAGCGCTGGTCGCCCTCGCTCTTCGTCGTCCACTTCGGCGTCAAGGGCGACTATCCCGACATCGCGCACCACAGCATCCTCTTCGGCCCGCGCTACAAGGGGCTTCTAAGTGATATCTACGGCGGCACGGTGCCGGAGGATTTCTCGCTCTACCTCCACCACCCCAGCATCACCGATCCGGGCATGGCGCCGCCGGGGCATTCGACCTTTTATGCGCTCGCCCCGGTCGCGCACCTCGGCAAGTCGCAGCCCGACTGGGACGGCGCTTTCGGCACCCGTTTCGCCGACGCGATCCTCGACGAGGTCGAGCGCCGCGTCGCGCCGGGCCTCCGCGCCAACCTCGTCACCCGCTTCCACTACACGCCGCAAGATTTCGGCCGCGACCTGTCGGCGCATCTCGGCAGCGCGTTCAGCCTTGAGCCCTTACTCTGGCAAAGCGCCTGGTTCCGTGCGCACAATCGCGACGACAAGATCGAAAATCTCTATTTCGTCGGGGCCGGTACGCATCCGGGCGCTGGCATTCCCGGCGTCGTCGGTAGCGCGAAGGCAACGGCGGCGCTGATGCTGGAAAGCGGATAGCCCCTTTACTTTCCCGTCATTCCCGCGAAGGCGGGAATCCAGCTGGACCCCCGCCTTCGCGGGGGTGACGAATATGATAGAGTGACCAGATGAAACGCCTTGCCGTCTATTGCGGGTCCGCGACCCCCGAAGATCCGATCTATATCGAAACCGCGCGCCACGTCGGCCGGACGCTCGCCCAGCGGGGCATCGGCGTCGTCTATGGCGGCGGCCGCCTCGGGCTGATGGGCGCAGTCGCCGACAGCGCGCTCGAAGCCGGCGGCGAAGTCATCGGCATCATTCCCGAAGCGCTCGTCGGCGCCGAGGTCGCGCACCGCGGCTGCACCGAACTGCACGTTGTTTCGGGTATGCACGAGCGCAAGAAGATGTTCACCGACCTCTCGGACGGCTTCCTCACCATTCCGGGCGGCGTCGGCACGATGGACGAATTGTGGGAAGCGATCAGCTGGGCGCAACTTGGCTATCACAGCAAGCCCGTCGGTCTGCTCAACGCCGCGGGCTTCTACAACGAGCTGATCGCCTTCAACCGCAAGATGGTCGAGGTCGGCTTCATCCGCCCGGCGCACGCCGGGATCATGATCGTCGACGCCGGGCTCGACGAGCTGCTCGACAAGATGGCGACCTACGAACCGCACAAGACGATCTTCGCGATGAAGGCCGAAAATCTGTAATGACGGGGGCGGGGGCCTATGACGCACATGCCCTCCACGGTTTCGCGCACGACAGCATCGCGCGCGGATCGAAAAGCTTTGCGCTCGCGAGCCAGCTGTTCGACCGGATCACCCGCGAACGCGTTTGGCTGCTCTACGCCTGGTGCCGCGCTGCCGACGACCTGACCGACGGACAGGATCATGGCGGTGTGATGAAACCCGGCCACGATCCGGCGGCGGCGGTCGCGCATATCCGCGCGCAGACCGGGCGCGCCTTTGCCGGTGAGCCCACCGGCGAACCCGCATTCGACGCGCTCGGCTTTCTGCTGACCGAGATCGCGATCCCGCGCGCCGTGATCGACGACATCGTCGCGGGCTTCGAGCTCGACGCAAAGGACTGGCGTCCGCGCAGCGAGGCCGACCTGTTGCGCTATTCCTATCATGTCGCGGGCGCCGTCGGCGTCGCGATGGCGCTCGTCATGGGGATCGACCCGAAGGACGAGACGACGCTCGACCGCGCCTCGGACCTCGGCATCGCCTTTCAGCTCTCGAACATCGCGCGCGACGTCGCCGAGGATGCCGCTGCCGACCGCTGCTATCTGCCGGTCGAATGGATGGTCGAACTCGATATCCCGCCGGGTCAGCATATGCACCCCGCCTATCGCTCGCGGCTCGCGGTGATGGCGAAATGGCTCGCCGAAATGGCCGAGGAATATGAGGCGTCGGCGCGCTGGGGCGCCCGCAAGCTGCCGCCGCGCAGCCGCTGGGCGGTCCTCGCCGCGGCCGGCATCTATGGCGACATTGCGCGCGAAGTGCGCGCGCGCGGCAATCATGCGTGGGATCATCGCGCCGGGTCGAGTCTCTTTGCCAAGCTCGGCTGGGTCGCGCGCGCGGGCTGGTCGGTCCTCCGCCGCCCGCCGCAGCGGCGGATCAGCCGCGACGGCCTCTGGACGCGGCGCCGGGTCGAAGAGGCACCCGCATGAGCGAACTCGAGTGGCTGGCCGCCGCGCTGGTCCTGACCAATGTCGCGCTCGTCGCGCTGCGCAGCGTGTGGAACTATCCCTTCGCGCTCGCGGCGGTGACGCTCTACGCCTTCGTTTTCTTCGAGGCGAAGCTGTACAGCGACATGCTGCTCCAGGGCTTTTTCTTCGTGCTCAACCTCTATGGCTGGGCGGCGTGGCTTCGCGCCCGCGACGATAGTGGGATACCCGTGGGGTGGATGACGCAGCGCGCCCGCGCGATCTGGGGTGTGGTGACAGTCATCGCGTGGGTGATCTGGAGCGCGGCGATGCACCGCTTCACCGATGCCGTCGCGCCATGGATCGACGGCGCGATCGCGATGCTCAGCATCACCGCGCAATGGCTCCTCGCGCGCCGCCGGGTCGAAAGCTGGTGGCTGTGGATTCTTGTCGATCTGATCGCGGTGCCGCTCTTCGCCTGGCGCGGGCTCTATGCGACAAGCATAGTCTATGTGCTGCTGCTCGGTCTCTCGGTCGACGGGCTGATCCAGTGGCGCCGCGCCGCCGCGGCTGGTACGGCGCCCGCATGACGCGGCACATCTGTCTCCACGGCGCCGAAAGCACCGGCAAGTCGACGCTTGCGCCGCGGCTCGCGTTCAAGCTCGGCGCGCTGGTCGTGCCCGAGTATGGGCGGACCTATTGCGAGGCGAACGGCACCGATCTCGACGAGGTCGACCTGCTCGCGATCTTCGATGGCCATATCGCTGCGACCGAGGCGGCGCTCGCGCAGGATCCCGACTGGCTCGTATCGGACACCGACCCGCTGATGACGCAGGCATGGGCGATCATGCTGCTCGGCCGCCGCCTCCCCGAAATCGATCTGTGGGACAAACCCGCCGATCTCTATCTCGTCCCCGCGATGGATTTGCCCTGGCAGGAAGACGGCACCCGCCTGTTCGGCAGCGACCTTGCGCGGCGCCAGTTCATGGACGTCGCGATCGGCGAACTCGAACGCCGCAAACTCCGCTGGGCGTGGGTCGAGGGCGACGGCAACGAGCGCCTCGACAACGCGCTCGCGGCGATTCAGGCGGCGGGGCTTATCTGAAGCGCGTTGCCGTCGGATGATCGGCTTTGGGTGGAGAGCGGCCGTTGCAGGAGCGAGCTGGTGTCCCCTCCCGCTTGCGGGAGGGGCAGTGAGGCTTGCCAGCTTGCTGGCTAGCCGCAGCGGGGTGGGTTGATCGCAACGTCGCTGCCCACCCCCGACCCCTCCCGCAAGCGGGAGGGGAGAAGAACGTACACAACCGGTCGTTTCCAAACCTTCGTCATCCCGGGCTTGACCCGGGATCCGCCTTCTTTTGCGCAACGTCGAAAGACAAGGCAGGCCCCGGATCAAGTCCGGGGTGACGGTAGAGGAGAGCCGCCAACCCATGTGATCCCCGGCGAAAGCCGGGACCCATCATGGGGTGGCGCAACTGGGCCCCGGCTTTCGCCGGGGTACACACCAGCTAGGTCCGCAATCGGTCGGAAGCCGCCCTTCACCCCGCGTAAGCATCCCTCAATTCGCGCTTCAGCACCTTGCCGATCGCGCTGCGCGGCAATTCGTCGACCACCGTGATCGCGCTCAGGCGCTGCGTCTTGCCGACCTTCGCATTGCAATCGGCGCGCACGCTCTCCGCATCGGCGCCGGGTTTCAGCACGACGAACGCGACCGGGGTCTCGCCCCATTCCTCGCTCGGCATCCCGACGACCGCTGCCTCGACGACGCGTTCGTCGGCAAGCAGGATGCCTTCGAGGTCGCTCGGAAAGATGTTGAACCCGCCCGAGATGATCATGTCCTTGGCGCGGTCCATCAGCGTCAGGAAGCCGTCCTCGTCGATCCGGCCGATATCGCCGTGGCGGTAGAAGAGATTTCCTTCGGTATCGTACCAGTGCATCGCCTTGGTCGCGTCGGGACGGTTGTTATAGCCTGTCATCATCGCCGGCGAGCGTCCGACGACTTCGCCAACCGATCCCTGCGGCAGCTCGTTGCCGTCCTCGTCGATCACCTTCGCCTCATGTCCCGGCGCGGGCTTGCCGACGGTGTGCAGCTTGTCGGGGAATTGATGCGCCTCGAGGATGAACGCCGCGCCGCCTTCGGTCATGCCATAGATTTCGACGAGACCGCCCGGCCAGCGCTTCAGGACGTCGGCCTTCAGCGTCGCCGGAAAGGGCGCCGAGGTGCAATATTTGACGACGAAGCTCGACAGGTCGAACCGCTCGAAGTCTTCGAGCGCCATGATCCGGCGATATTGCACCGGAACGAGCATCGTGTTCGTCGCGCGTTCGCGTTCGGCGAGTTCGAGGAACCCGCGCGCGTCGAATTTCTTCATCAGCACAACCTGCCCGCCCGACCCGACCGTCGGCAGAAAGCTTGCCATCGTCGTGTTCGAATAGAGCGGGGTCGACAGGACCGTCACCGCAGCGGGGCCATAGGCGGGCTTGCCGCGCTGGATATGCTGCCACCGCATCGCGTGGCTGTGGACGATGCCCTTCGGGGTCCCCGTCGTGCCCGACGAATAGATGATGTTGAAGCCGTCGAGCGGATCGATCGCGACGGGTTCGGGCTTTGCATCCGCTGGCGCCATCCACGCGTCCAGCGGCGTGCCGGCATCGCTGCCATCCATCGCAATGCGGTCGGTTGCGGTGACGTGCTGACCCTCGAGGCTGGCCGCGGCCGCAGCATCGAGGAACAGGTGCCGCGCGCCCGTATCGGCGATCATCGCAGCCATCTGTTCGCCGGTCGCGCTGTTGGTGATCAACCCCGCGACTCCTCCGGCCCGGAGCGTGGCGAGGATCGTCGCCATCTGCTCGACGCTGTTCAGTCCGGCGATCGCCGTCCTGTCGCCCTTGACGAAACCGTCGGCCTGTAACCGCGCGGCAATGCGGTCCATCGTTGCGTCCAGTTCGGACCAGCTCAGCCGCCGGACCGGGTCGGCCGCGGCTATGTCGTTGGGGCGCTCGGCCGCGAAGGCACGGACGAGATCGGGCAGGGTCGCGAAGTCGCTGTCGAGCATCTTGTCACTGGTCATGGCCACCGGGTTAGCACAGGAACTGTGTGGTGCAATGCCGACCGAAACGACAATTGCGGGCAAGCACGGGCGATGGACTGGAACGCGATGAGGCCGTCGAACTGCCGGGGGGAAAGCGAAAGGGGCCCGCTCGTTGCGGTCTATCACAGCACAGCTGCACGGGCGGAGGCGCTTGGGACCGCCGCCGTAGCGGCAGGCTATGAGATACGGATTCTGCCGCCGCCGATTGCGGGACTGCGTCCGTGGCTGGACTGCTGTTTCGATCTGGTCGCGATCAATCCCTTTAATGAATGGCAGGACCCGGTCGAATTCGTCCGGCTCATCCGGACGGTCGCGGCGCGGCGGCCACTGCTCGTCTTTTCGGATCGCGATTCGCCGGACGACCGGATGAGCGCCCTGAATGGCGGCGCCGACGATGCTGTCGGCTGGACGGACAATCTTCCCGAATTGCTCGCACGCATAACCGGCCTGCTTCGGCGAAGCCGGATTGCGGCGGGGCAGTTGGGCGAGGGCGAACTGCGCATCGACCTGATCGATCGCCGTGTCGAGCGCGCCGGACGACTGATCCGGATGCCGCTCCGCGAGTTCGACCTGCTCGCCAATCTCGCGCGCGTTCCCGGACGCCCGGTCTCGCGGGCCGCTTTGCTGAAAGCGGTATGGCGGATCGATTTCGATCCCGGCACCAATCGGGTCGAAGTGCATATGTCGCGGCTGCGCGCCAAGATCGACCGCGGCTTCGCGTGGCCGATGCTGCGCACGATGAAGGGGCTCGGCTATGCGCTCTTCTCGCACCCGGATTGACCGCGACATCGCCGATCCTGTCCGGCGATTTGACGCTTCTTGACCGCAATATTTTCATTCGTCCCGGCCTGCTTGACCGAAAGTTTCAGTTTGCTACGGGTCTTGGACATAAAGAAACCAGCAAGCCCCTTTGGAGAGATCGCCCGATGCACCCCTCGACCTATGCCGCGACCCACCCCGACAAGCCCGCAATCATCGTCGCGGAGACGGGCGAGACGATCAGCTATGCCGAGCTTGACGCCGCGTCGAACCGTGCCGCCCAGCTCTTCCGCGCGCACGGGTTGGGGCATGACGATGTCGTCGCTTTCATGCTCGAGAACACGCCGCATTATTACGGGCTGACCTGGGGCGCGCAGCGTGCCGGGCTGCGCTATGTTTGCATCTCGTCGCGGCTGACGCAGGACGAGACCGACTATATCCTCGAAAATTCGGGTGCAAAGATCCTCGTCGTGTCGGCTAGCCTTGCCCCCGCCGCGTCGCAGTTGACGACGCAGATCGAGCGCTATGCGATGGGCGGAGAAATTCCGGGCTGGCCGAAGATCGAGGATGAGCTGGCGATGATGCCTGCGGAACGCATCGCCGACGAGCGCGCGGGCGTCGACATGCTCTATTCGTCAGGGACCACGGGGCGTCCCAAGGGTGTCAGGGTTCCGCTGCCTGCCGAGCCAGCGATCGATGCGCCGAACAGTCTGGTGTTGCTGGCAAATGCGGCGTTCGGGATCAACGCCGACAGCGTCTATCTCTCCCCGGCGCCGCTCTATCACGCAGCGCCGCTACGCTGGTCGATGACCGTCCACCGCCTCGGCGGCACCGTGGTGCTGATGAAGAAGTTCGACCCCGAGGGAGCGCTGGCGGCGATCCAGCACTATCGTTGCAACTGCGCGCAGTTCGTTCCGACGCATTTCGTGCGCATGCTGAAGCTGCCCGATGCCGTCCGCGCGCAATATGACGTGACCTCGATGAAGAGCGCGATCCACGCCGCGGCGCCATGTCCGATACCGGTCAAGCAGGCGATGATCGACTGGTGGGGGCCGGTGCTGCTCGAATATTATGCCGGCTCGGAGGGCAATGGCATGACCTTCGCGACCAGTCAGGACTGGCTCGCGCACAAGGGCACCGTCGGTCGCCCGATCCTTGGTGCGTTGCACATCGTCGGCGAAGACAATGAGACCGAATTGCCGGTGGGCGAAGAGGGCGCGGTGTTCTTCGAAAGCGAAAATGTCTTTGAATATCATGATGATCCGGAAAAGACGGCGTCGAGCCGCAATGCCAGGGGCTGGTCGACCCTCGGCGATGTGGGCAAAGTTGATGAAGACGGCTTCCTCTATCTCACCGACCGCAAGAGCTTCATGATCATCTCCGGCGGCGTGAATATCTATCCGCAGGAGATCGAGAATCATCTCGTCACCCACCCCAAGGTTGCCGACGTTGCGGTCGTCGGGGGCCCGCACGAGGAAATGGGCGAAGAAGTGATCGCCGTGATCCAGCCCGCCGACATGGCCGATGCGACCGAGGCGTTCCGCGATGAGCTGATCGCCTATGCCCGCGAAAAACTTTCGGGCGTCAAGATTCCCCGTCGGATCGACTTCCTCGAAGCGCTTCCGCGCCACGACACCGGCAAGCTGTACAAGCGCCTGCTCCGCGATCAATATTGGGAGAAGGCGAAGGCTGGAGCCTGAGCGATGACCGCACGTGTCGAATTCTTCTTCGATCTGTCGAGCCCGTGGACCTGCCTTGCTTTCCACAATCTGCCGGGCGTTCTCGAACGGACGGGCACGACGGCAATCTATCGCCCGATCCTCGTCGGCGGCGTGTTCAACGCGGTCAATCCCGCTGTTTATGCCGCGCGCGAGCAGGCCGATAATCGGCGGTTGCGGCACAGCTGGAAAGTGCTGAAGGACTGGGCGCGGCTCGCGGCCGTGCCGATGAACTTTCCGTCGCAATATCACCCGGCGAAAAGCGTGCAGGCGATGCGCTTTGCAACCGCGCTCGAAGCGGATCAGGCCGCGCTCTTGAAGTTCGCGCGTGGGGCGTTCGCAAGCTATTTCGACCGACAGGAAAACCTCGACGATCCGGATGTGCTCGAAGCGGTTGCGAATGCCGAAGGACTGGATGGCGCATCGATCCGCGCCGCCGCGGGTTCCGACGAGATCAAGGCGCGGCTGCGCTCGAATACCGAGGAAGTGGTTGCGCGCGGCGGCTACGGTTCGCCGACGATCTTCGTCGACGGCACCGACATGTATTTCGGCAACGACCAACTGCCGCTCGTCGAAGCGGCGCTGAAAAGGACTCCCCGATGAAAGACCGTATCTCGATCACCATGCTGGAGGACGGCATCGCCGATGTCCGGCTGATCCGTGCCGACAAGATGAATGCGCTCGATGCCGAGATGTGGTCGGCCCTTGCCGAGGCGATCGATCAATTGAAGGCGACAGCAGGCCTGCGTGTCGTCGTCCTCTCGGGCGAGGGACACGCTTTCTGCGCCGGGCTCGACCTGTCGAGTCTCAGCGCCGAGCGCGATCCCGGCGCGAGCAGCGCCGGCGGGACGCTGTCCGACCGGACGCGCGGCCTGTCGAACAACGCCCAATATGCCGCATGGGGCTGGCGCGAACTGCCGGTGCCGGTGATCGCAGCGGTGCATGGCGTCGCGTTCGGCGCGGGCAGCCAGATCATGGCCGCCGCCGACATCCGGATCATCCATCCCGACACGCGGATCGCGATCATGGAAATGCGCTGGGGCCTTGTTCCCGACGTTGCCGGCATGGCGCTGTGGCGCACGCAGGTCGCGGACGATGTGCTGCGCGAGATGATCTATACCAACCGCGAGTTCACCGGCACGGAGGCCAAGGCTCTTGGTTTTGCGACGCATGTGTCAGATGATCCGCTCGCGCAGGCGATGGAACTGGCGCAGATGATCGCGAACAAGAACCCGCACGCGATCCGCGGGGCGAAGCGGCTCTGCAATATACTCGCCGACGCGACCGACGCCGAAATCCTTCAGGCCGAAAGTGACGAGCAGGTGAAGGTCATCCGTACCCCCAACCAGATGGAGGCCGTGATGGCGCATATGCAGAAGCGAAAGCCGGACTTCGCCGACTAGAGCAGGCTCAGGAAGCGGGCGGCGTTGTGCCATTCGGCTTCGCGCAGGGCGCGTGCCTTTTGCGCCTCGCCGTCGGCGCCCCAGCGCCGTTCCTGATACAGTTCGTCGAGGCTGACGGCTTCCCAAAGCCCGGCCGGCGTAAAGGCCTTTTCGATCAGCGCGAGGCCGGCGATGAGCGAGCCGCCGATCGTGACAAGCAAAGTGAGCGGCGCGAGCCGGAACGGGTCGTGCGACAGCACGGCCCCGCGTAAGGTCTCGACGGTCGGGCCGGGTTGATTGATCGGAAGCACACCCTCGGCCAGTGCGAATTCCACGCCGTACCGTTGCTCGGCCCAGGCGAGCAGCGGATTCCATATGGCAATCTGTTCGGCTTGCAGCGCCGGATCGCGGTCCTCGCGGTAACAGAAAAGCTCACTTTCGGCATAGGCTGCGATCGGTTCGGCGAAAGCGGCCGGGTCGGCGCCTGCGATGTCTATCGCGGCGTTGGCGATCCCGGTTAGCGGCATGCGCGCGGGATCGATGTCCTCGCCGACCGCATTCCATTCCTCCGCAATCGCCTCGGCGAGCGCTGGGCTTTCGACGACCAAGGGAGCGCGCTTGGGCGTACGGACGGGGCGGCCGTCGAGCGCGATGCCCCATCCGCCGTCCTCGCGGACGGTTTCGGCCTGCTTCCAGAAACGTTTCATAGGGACTTGGGCGATCGCCAGCGGCGCGCGAGGATTTTGGGCATGATCGCGAAGTCGAAAACGCCGGCGAGGACGACCGCGACGCCGATCCAGCGATCGGTCGGCTGCCCTGCGAGGGTGATGGCACCGCGGATCAGGACGAATCCGGCAAGAATCAGGAGCGCGCCCATCAGGCGCATCGCGGCGATGGCAAAGAAGCGCTTCTTGGCGAGGGCGTCGTCGGTCTGGGACATGGCTTGATCCTATCGGCTGCCGAGCTGGCGCATCAGGTGCGCGAGCGCACCATGGCCGCTCGCTTCGATCCCGGCGGCGACGCGCTCGCGTTCGTCGGGGACCTTGTTCTGCGAGAGTTTGAGTGTCGAGCGCCACGCGACGATCCGCATCTCGAAGCCGGTGATCGCGCCCGCCATCTTGCTGAAGAGAGCGGGGTTCATCTTGTCGCGGGTCCACGGCGGGTTGGCGCCGACGCGTCCCTCATGCTGCGCCGAAAGCGTGTCGAGCTGTGCAACCAGTTCGGCGTCGTCGAGCTTGCGGATGACGCCTTCCATCTCGATCGCGACATAGTTCCACGTCGGCACCTGGTCGGGCGCGGCATACCAGCTCGCGCTGACATAGGCGTCGGGGCCCTGCACGACGGCGAGCGCGGAGGCGCCGTCCAGATGCTTCGTCAGGCCGTTGCCGCGCGACAGGTGGAATTGCAGCGTCGTCGCATCGTCGCTCAGCACCACCGGCGCATGGGCGACGCGCGGGCCGTCGGGCGTGCCGGTGAAGATGCCTGCGAAGGCGATCTCGCGCACGAACAGCGCGGGCAGGTCGTCCTGTTTCGGGCGGAAACCGGGATCGGGGTGCATCAGCGCGGCTTCCGCGGTGCGGGCTTCGCAGGCTTGCGTGCGCCGGGCTTGGCCGAGCCGCGTTTCGGTGGTGCCTTGGCCTTCGGCTTGGGCTTGCCGACATGATCGGTCGGCTTGCTCGTCGCCGTTCGCCCGCGCCGTTCGCCGCGGCGCGCCTTGCGGATCTGCTTGCTATGCGCTTTCGCTGCGGCCTTTTCGACCGCCTTGGAAGGCGGGCCCTTGGCGACGTCGTCGATGCCGATATCGCCCAGTAGGGTGTCGAAGCCGAGCGCGTCGAGGCTCGCGGCGAAATGTTCGGGCACCTCGGCACTGATATCGATCGCGCCGCCGTCGGGATGATCGATGCGCAGCCGGCGGCTGTGCAGATGCATCTTGCGGCTGATCGTCCCGGTCAGGAATGCGCCCTTGCCGCCATATTTGCCGTCGCCGACGATCGGATGGCCGATCGCCGCCATATGGACGCGCAGCTGGTGCGTGCGCCCCGTCAGCGGCTGCAATTCGACCCACGCCGCGCTGTTCCCGGCGCGCTCGATGATCCGGTAGCGCGTCTTCGACGCCAGCCCCTTTTCGTCGACATGCATCTTCTCGCCGCCCGATCCGGGCTGCTTGGCGAGGGGCAGGTCGATCTCGCCCTGCGCGATGTCGGGAACCCCGACGATGATCGCCCAATAGGTCTTCTTCGCACTGCGGTTCGAAAAGCTCTTGGCGAAATAGGCGGCGGCGCGCGGGGTTCGTGCGATCAGCAGCGCGCCCGACGTATCCTTGTCGAGCCGGTGGACCAGCTTGGGGCGCACCGGCGCTTCATATTTCAATGCGTCGAGCAGGCCGTCGACATGCTGCTCGGTCTTGGTGCCGCCCTGCGTCGCCAGCCCCGGCAGCTTGTTGATCACCAGCGCGCTCGCATCGCGGTGGATCAGCATCGACTCGGCTAGCTCGATATCGGCCTCGGTCAGCGGGCGACCCTTGCGTGCCGGGCGCGCCGCGGTTTCGACCGGCGGCGTCGGCATGACGAGCTTCTGCCCGGTCTCGATGCGGTCCGAGACGTCGGCCTTCTTGCCGTCGAGTGTCAGTTGCCCCGACCGAGCCCAGCGCGCGAGCAGTGCGTGCGGTGTTCCCGGCCGGTGACGCTTGAACCAGCGGTCGAGGCGGATGCCGTCGTCTTCCTCGGCAATGGTTGCGCCGTCCATGCTCATGCCGGCACCTGACGCATCAACAGGAGGCCAAGCCCGCACGCGACGAGGGCGCCGATCACCGAGGCGAGGACATAGGCTGCGGCCTGTCCGGTCTGGCCGCGCTCGAACAGCAGCCAGAATTCGAGGCTGAACGAGGAGAAGGTGGTGAAACCGCCGAGCACGCCGACGCCGAAGAAGAGCCGCGCGGTATCGCTGCCGCCGCTGCCGCGCGCAAGCGTGCCGATCAGCAATCCCATCAGCAGGCTGCCGGCGATATTGATCGACAACGTCCACCACGGGAAGCCGGGACCAAGGCGTGCGAGCATGATCTGCCCGACGAGGTGCCGCGCGCCGGCGCCAAGCGCGCCGCCGATCATCACAGGAAAAAGGCCGTTCATGACGCTCGCCCTAGCCGCAAAAGGCCGCAAGGCAAAGCGGTGTCGCTCAGGCATCGGGCGAGGCAATGGTACCCGCTGGACGCTCGTGCGCGGCACGCCAGTCGGCAGGACGGGAAAAACGGCCCCGCCAGATGCCGCGCCGACCGGCCCGCGCTTCGGCTTCCTCGATCAGATATGCATCGTCCGTCGCCACGGCCCAGCCCTGTCGTACCATTTCGGCGCCGAGATCGACGCCGTCAGGGAAGGGTTGCGTCCGGCACGCGGCGAGTGTCCGTCTGTAGATATCCTTTGCCGTCAGTTCACAGTACAGCGGGCCCCGGCCGGCGATGCTTTCGAGGGCCGAGCGCGCTTCACGGCCGCATGGCCAGCGACCGCCGTCTTCGGATCCGCAATCCTGGCGATATTCGACAGCGTCGAGGCCGGTAAGTCGGATCGTGACCTGCTCGGCACCCCGCCTTACCGCCAGGCTGTCGCCGTCGATCACGTGCGTCAGCGGGGCAATGGTCGCCGGAGGCGGCATCCATGTCCATACGCCCCATGCAAGTCCCGCCAGCAACAACAGTGCAAGAAACGACCGGAAACGCCGGAGCCAGCGCGCGCGGGTGAGAGGCGAAAGTGGCATGGTATTCGCGTGCCGTTCCGCCCGCCGCTTGGCAAGGGTGAAGAAGGGGTTGACGATAAGAACAAACAGGGTCCAAA
This sequence comes from Sphingopyxis sp. BSN-002, assembly GCF_022024275.1. NCBI lineage: Bacteria > Pseudomonadati > Pseudomonadota > Alphaproteobacteria > Sphingomonadales > Sphingopyxidaceae > Sphingopyxis > Sphingopyxis sp. BSN-002. The sequence continues at coordinate 1,617,851 of NZ_CP091804.1, read as the reverse complement.
ATGGACCAGACTTCCGGCGCGCCGTTCACGCCGACTCAGGAACTTCGGCGGCTTGGGTCCGAATTGGCGGCGAATGCGAACGAACAAAAGGCGAGTGTCGCCGGAACGGCTGCATAAGGACGCCGGGGTGGAGTGGGTGAGCAGGGGACGCGATATGAAACACGCGATTCAGGACCAAATTTTTCCGTCGGTACGGCCAAGCGCCGGAGCGGGCGAAATATGGAATCGGGCATCGGTTTCGTCATTGCTGTTTATAGGGTCGCCGGAGCAGGCGAGCCAACTCGATGCGATGGACGGGATCCGGCTGTCCGTCGTGACATCCGCTGTGGCAGCCGGTCACCTGCGCGCTATGCCGGTCGTCGACATCGTCTGGCTGGCGGCAGCGGAAGCTGCCGGAGCCGAAGATGTTGCGGGGATTCTCGATGCGGCTGCGGACAGGCGCTGCGGCCTGGTGTGCGAGGCTCCGCTTGCGGCGCTCGACCGACTGGCGGCTTGTGTTCCCGAGGGCATCCGGGTCGAGTGGCTCGTCGATGCCGACCCGACCGATCGGCGAATTGCGCTGGCCGCGGCAAGACGTGACCATTATCCCGCGGTTCACGAGATTACCCGCGATCCTGCTATGGAGCGGATCGACCGCCTGCAGGAAGAGGTCGCGCGGATTTCGCGCCTGCTCGGCGATCTTGCAGCGCAGCGCAGCGGGCTGCCCGGTACGCCGGTGAGCTATGGGTCTGCGGGTGAGGATTATGACGATTATGGGGGGCAGTTCCGCGCTCCGCCGCGCGATTTTTCGGCAATGCCGCGCAGTTTCGTCCCTGAAGAACGCACGATCGAGCGACAGCGCGCGAAGGCCGTACGGAAGATGCTGCGGCAGCGGCGGATGCGCGAGCAATATTTCCCCGCCGACCTGTTCGCCGACCCGGCGTGGGACATGCTGCTCGACCTTTATGCCGCGAGACTCGAACGCCAGCCGGTGTCGGTATCGAGCCTCTGCATCGCTGCGGCGGTCCCGGCAACGACTGCGCTACGCTGGATCAAGACGATGACCGATGCGGGTCTTTTTGTTCGTGAAGCCGATCCGCACGACGGTCGGCGTATCTTCATCGCGCTGGCCGAAGGAGCCTTCGACGCGGTCGCCCGCTATTTCGAGGCGCTCGACGAATAGGGCGTGCTTGCCAGCGCGGGCAGCTTGTGGCAGGGGCGCGCTTCCCTTCGGGGGCGCTTAGCTCAGTTGGTAGAGCATCTCGTTTACACCGAGAGGGTCGGCGGTTCGAGCCCGTCAGCGCCCACCATTCCCTCCCTTGTTGTATCGGCCTGACCGGCTAAGGGTCTTTCCAGTTCGGAAAGGTCGCCCCCATGAAACGCCTGCTCGCCATTCTCGCTTTCGTACTTCCCGTCCTGGCGTCGCCAGCCTTTGCGACGCCGCAGCGAGGCGACATCATTATCCGTCACGTAACGGTGATCGATGTCGAACGGGCACAGACTGTGGCCGGACAGGCCGTGGTGTTGAAAGGCGGCGACATTGTCGCGGTCGGCGTCGACGCGTCGGTCGCCAGGGACTGGAGCGCGAAGCAGACCGTCGAAGGCGAGGGGCGCTACCTGATCCCCGGGCTTTGGGACATGCACGTCCACTTCGGCGGCGGGCCTGACCTCATTGAAGAGAATAAGGCACTGCTCCCGCTCTATGTCGCGAACGGCATCACGACGATCCGCGATTGTTCGGGCGACCTTGCCGATCAGGTGCTCGCATGGCGCAGCGAGATCGCAGCGGGCAGGCTGTTCGGTCCGCGGCTGCTCACGTCGGGCGCCAAGATCGAGGGAATCGCGCCGGTCTGGAAGGGGACGATCGAGGTCGGCAGCGAAGCGGACGTCGATGCGGCGCTGGCGCGGCTGTCGGAGCGCGACAAGGTCGATTTCGTCAAAATCACCGACAATACGCTGAAGCCCGAGCTCTTCCTCTATGCGTTGCGGCAGGCGAAAGCGCTCGGGATCCGGACGTCAGGACATATTCCGATGGCGCTGACCGTCGATCAGGCGGTCGATGCGGGGATCAGTTCGATCGAGCATCTCGACTATGCCTATAATGCCGGCGCGAAGGGCGAGGCGGCGATCGCCGCCGATTTCGCTACGGGCCGCATCGACCGTGCAGAGGCGAACCGCCGGCTCGACGCCGGGTTCGATCGCGAGACGGCGATGGCGGCGTATCGGCGTTTCGCAGCGAAGGGTGTGTCCGTGACCCCGACACTCAACGGCAGCCGCATTCTCGCTTACCTCGACCGCGACGATCATTCGAAGGATGCGGGCCTCGCCTATATCGGCCCGAAGCTCCGCAAGACCTATGACTGGCGGATCGAGCGTGCGGCGAAGGCCGATGCCGCGGCGATTGCGGCGCGGCACAAGCAGATCGAGGATATCGCGACGATCCTGCCGATGCTCGCCGAGGCGGGCGTGCCGATCATGGCGGGGACCGATGCGGGTTTCCTCAACAGCTTCAACTATCCGGGTTTCGGGCTGCACGACGAGATCGAGCTGTTTACCGCGAAGGGGCTGACGCCCGCGCAGGCGCTAACCTCTGCGACGCGAGCCGGTCCGGCATGGTTTGGCTGGCTCGATCGCTATGGCGCGATCAAGCCCGGCATGGCGGCCGATCTGGTGCTGCTGACGAAGAATCCGCTCGAGGATATTGCTGCAACGCGCGCGATCGACGCGGTGGTGATGCGGGGCGCGGTCTATGACCGCGCGGCGCTCGACAAGATGCTCGCCGGTACGCGCGCGAAGGTCGCGGCGTGGAATGCCGAGGCCGCGAAGCCTCAGTGAGCGAGTGGCGTGCGGCGCGCGCGCCAGACGATGCTGATCGTGAACAGGCCGATGCCGGCCCAGACGACATTGAGCACCGCGGACGGGATCGCGCCATTATAGCCCGAGTTGATCACGAAACCCGCGGCGCCGATCACGTTCATCCATTGATAGATATAACCGCGCGCTTCGAGCTTGCCGAGCGAGAGCAGTACATAGGCGGCGAGGATCAGCACCGCGGCTGCCCAGCCGATGACTTCGATCGCGATATGCAGCGCGTCCATGTTCCGTCCTTTGGGTAGAGGGTGCGCCTAGCGCATCATCGTGCGTTCGAGCGCCTCGACCGCATCCTTCGCTTCCTTGAGGCCAAGCCCGGTTGCGTCGCGTAGCCGCTTGATCGCCTCGATCTTGCGGTTCTGGCGGATCAGTTCGCGAATGCCCTCGTCATCGATCGCGATGTCAACCGGGACGGCAGGTCTTGCGGCGATGGGCCGCGAAAAGGTTTGCGGCGGACCCGTCAGATCGCGCCCGCGGCCGCGCCGCGTCGCGAGGATCAGCCCCACGCCACAGAGGAAGCCGAGGGCGAAGAGGAGGAACCCGCTCATCGCCCTCGTTTACCTCACGCCGCGAGCTTGCGCAGCACGTAGTGCAGGATGCCGCCGTTCATATAATATTCGACCTCGTTTGCCGTATCGATGCGGCAGAGCGTGTCGAAGGCGAAGGTCGAACCGTCGGCGCGGGTGACGTTCACGGTGACCGTCTGGCGCGGCTTGAGGTCCGCAACACCGGTGATGGTGAACTGGTCGTCGCCGGTCAGGCCCAGCGTCTCGCGGCTCTGGCCTTCGAGGAACTGCAGCGGCAGCACGCCCATGCCGACGAGGTTCGAGCGGTGGATGCGCTCAAAGCTCTCGACGATCACGGCGCGGACGCCGAGCAGGTTGGTGCCCTTTGCGGCCCAGTCGCGCGACGAGCCGGTACCATATTCCTTGCCCGCGATGACGACGAGCGGCGTGCCGTCGGCCTTGTGGCGCATCGCGGCGTCGTAGATCGGCATGACCTCCGAACCGTAGCGCGACATGCCGCCTTCGATGCCGGGGACCATTTCGTTTTTGATGCGGATGTTGGCGAAGGTGCCGCGCATCATGACGTCGTGGTGGCCGCGGCGGGCGCCGTAGCTGTTGAAGTCGGCCTTGCTAACCTGATGTTCCATAAGCCATTTTCCGGCCGGCGAGTCCGCCTTGATGCTGCCGGCAGGGCTGATGTGGTCGGTCGTGATGCTGTCGCCGAGGATCGCGAGCGGCTTGGCGCCCACGATATCCGACACCGGCGCCGGGGTCATCGACATGCCCTCGAAGTACGGCGGGTTCGCCACGTACGTCGAGCCCGCACGCCACTGGTAGGTGTCCGAACCCTCGACCTCGATCTTCTGCCAATGCTCGTCGCCCTTGTAGACATGGGCGTAGCGCGCCTCGAACATGTCGCGGTCGACCGCGCCCTGAACCGTCTCGGCGACTTCCTGGTTGGTCGGCCAGATGTCCTTCAGATACACGTCGTTGCCCGACTGGTCCTGCCCGATCGGGGTGGTGGTGAAATCCTCGATCACCGTGCCCTTGAGGGCGTAGGCGACGACAAGCGGCGGCGACGCCAGGAAGTTTGCGCGCACGTCGGGCGACACGCGGCCTTCGAAGTTGCGGTTGCCCGAGATCACGGCCGCGGCGACGAGGCCATTCTCGTTGATCGCCTTCGAAATCGGTTCCGCCAGCGGGCCCGAGTTGCCGATGCAGGTGGTGCAGCCATAGCCGACGAGGTTGAAGCCGATATTGTCGAGATGCTTCTGCAGCCCGGCCTTCTCCAGATAGTCGGTGACGACCTGCGACCCCGGGGCGAGCGAGGTCTTGACCCACGGCTTGGGCTTCAGCCCGAAGGCGTCGGCCTTTTTCGCGACGAGCCCCGCGGCGACAAGCACCCCGGGGTTCGAGGTGTTGGTGCAGCTGGTGATCGCGGCGATGGTGACGTCGCCGTCGCCGATGTCGAAATCCTTGCCCTCGACCGGCACGCGCGTCTGCGCCTTTTTGTAGGTGTTGACCATGTCGGCGTTGAACACATCGTCGACATCGGGAAGCGAGACGCGGTCCTGCGGACGCTTCGGCCCCGCGAGCGACGGTACGACGGTGCCAAGGTCGAGTTCGAGTGTGTCGGTGAAGATCGGGTCCGCGGCGCCCTCGACGATCCACAGCCCCTGCGCCTTGGCATAGGCCTCGACCAGCGCGATATTCTCTTCGCTGCGGCCAGTCAGGCGCATGTAATCGAGCGTCTTGTCATCGACGCCGAAGAAGCCGCAGGTCGCGCCATATTCGGGCGCCATATTGGCGAGCGTCGCGCGGTCGGCGAGCGACAGCGACGACAGGCCGGGACCGAAATATTCGACGAAGCGGCCGACGACGCCCTTGGCGCGCAGCATCTGCGTCGCGGTGAGCACGAGGTCGGTCGCGGTGACGCCTTCCTTCAGCGCGCCGGTGAATTTGAAGCCGACGACTTCCGGGATCAGCATCGACACGGGCTGGCCGAGCATCGCGGCCTCGGCCTCGATCCCGCCGACGCCCCAGCCGAGCACGCCGAGGCCGTTGATCATCGTCGTGTGGCTGTCGGTGCCGACGCAGGTGTCGGGATAGGCGACGGTTTCACCCGACGCATCGTCGCTCGACCACACCGCCTGCGCGATATGCTCGAGGTTGACCTGGTGACAGATGCCGGTGCCCGGGGGAACCGCCTTGAAATTGTCGAGCGACTTCGATCCCCATTTCAGGAAGTCGTAACGCTCGCCGTTGCGATAATATTCGATTTCGACATTCTGCTCGAACGCCTTGGGATGGCCGAATTCGTCGACCATGACGCTGTGGTCGATGACGAGGTGGACGGGGACGAGCGGGTTGATCTTGGTCGTGTCGCCGCCGAGCTTCGCGATCGCATCGCGCATCGCGGCGAGGTCGACGACGCAGGGCACGCCGGTGAAATCCTGAAGCAGCACGCGCGCGGGGCGATACTGGATCTCGCGGTTCGAATGCGGGTCCTTCTGCCAGTCGACCAGCGCCTGCACGTCGTCGGTCGAGACGGTGAAGCCGCCATCCTCGAAGCGCAGCAGATTTTCGAGCAGCACCTTCATGCTGAAGGGCAGGCGCGACACGTCGCCGAGCTTCGCCGCGGCCTTGTCGAGCGAATAATAAGCGTAATTCCTGCCGCCGACGCTCAGCGTCGAACGGGTACCCAGCGTGTCGTTGCCCGTGGTCGTCATAGGATTGCAGTCCCCATGTTGGCGCGGCGGGGAAATGACGCCGATGCCCGTTCGGGAGAGCGGGGCAAGCGGAGTCGCACGCGCAGGTTTATGTTGGCGCCGCCTTACGCCGGGGGTGGGGAAATGCAAGGGGGTGGGGTTACATGATCCTTCTCCGTCTAGGGTTAAACTGTAACACCCCACGCAATTAGCATGCCAAACCTAAGCGCCTAGAAACACTGGCGCTCATTAAAATGCTGCCGAAAAAATCACTAAGGTTTGGCCCTTTTTCCCTAAGTCTCGCTATTTCGGACTCAGGCCCTTTAGGAAAGCCGGATTGATCGCGTAACGCAGTTCAGTGGAAATCGGTCCCCGTTCCGCCTCCAGTCGCCGAATGTCATATGCTCGATCGTATATGAAGACCGGTAACCCGGCCGCATCCAGTATTCCAAGGAATCCGTACCATAGGAGCAGTTCGATGACCTGATCCGGTGGGATGGCGAGATCTATACGGCCCAAGGTACTTAAAACATCAGCATGCTTAACGGTGGGTGGCGTTCCAATGAAAGAGTAAAATATATCGTCCGGTGTCCCTGCTATGTCGCGCATCTCATAAGCGAAATCAGATACAAGATACAAAGACATCTGACGCGCGCCCTCTTCAACGTCGTCTTCAGTTATAAATCCATGGCCTCGATTAATTGCAAATGATAGGGTTCTTTCCATAACGTCTATCAAGAAGCGCGGGCGCCGAAGGGATACCTCTATCATCTTATCTATCGATGTAAGAGTAGGAGATATCTGCCTATTTACTATGCCCCATGCGTCATCGGAACGTTCTTTCGGAACATTACTTAGCACTCTCGTCTTTATAAGGTGCTCTAGCTGCTGGGGATCTGACCAGTCGATTCTGATAACATTGTATTTACCTCGATCCGACGTGTGCTCCACTAGGCGCTCATAAACATCGCTTCTAAGGAAAATCATATGTCTAACGTCGAGCCCTTTCTTACCAAGGTCTCGACGAATCCTGCTGAGTGTTTCAATTAGATGGCGTATGGTGGCGACGTCATGCATCTCGACCTGAAGCGGAGGCCATCCTTTGTCGAGATCATCCACTAGAATGATGATCTTATCGAAGATGTCACCGAAGGATGTGATCGCTTCGCGAAGTTTGGGAATCGGATTTTCGAACATCAGGTTGGTTATTTGCTGCCTGACCTCATCTCCATTTCGCGCACCGCCCAGACCTGAAATTACTTGATCAACAGCGGTTCTCAGTCGCGAAGTAAAATCACCCGCGACTACGGCCTCGTGAAGGCCAAAATTCTCCTCAATTGATCTAATCCGCTCTTGCAAGTCAAAGTTGTTCTTTGATTTTGGGAGAACTGCCTCTCTGATTTTTAGAAGAATTTCCAATAGCATCACATAGTGCCAAAAAGATGCTATTGTATGATCAAATATTCCCACTGAAGATACGCTAAGTAAACTCTCTCTCATTTCACTTAGATTATGGCTTGCGGGGCGAAGATCGACAACACAGGACTCTTTGTCTTTAGAAAATTGGTTCAGAAGCTGGAAGTATATGGCAGATTTTCCGGAGCCCTTTCTGCCCGTTATGACAGCTCCTTCCGCTCTCAAGGCATTTGCATATTGCGCCGTTTTTATAAAATATAATTCTAGCTGCTGTGTCTCATACTCTGCAACTGGAGATCCGAGAGATATCTCAGCTATAATTCCCGCGTCGTCGTTGTTGCGAACTTTAGATATCTGTTGATTTCTTATAAGAGTGTCCGCGCATATTTGCTCAACGTGGTTGACGGTTTCTCTTCTAAACGTGGAGTTTGTGATAAAGTCTCGATAGTCTATCGGCGCAGGATTGTTCTCATATTGAATAGCGAGACAATCTATATCGAAGCCGTGGCATAAGCCAATAAGGAATGCTGCTCGCAAATTGTGTTTGTAGTTGTCGCTTATGTCCTCGCTTATTATGGGAATTATGACGCCGGAGGAAGATGATATCTCCGATATCGCTTGGGCGGCTGTCAAGCGAGGGACTTGAGTCGGATCAAATGCCCTGTACAGTACTTTTGAATTTTCGACTGTTGAAAATATTTGATTCCTGAAATCAGTTTTCATCAGGCAGTCTAATATAAACAGGGGCTGGGAGTGGTTTTTTGGAGTTTGATATCGGTTACGCCAAGAGGATGAATCCCATGCCTCAATCGAAGAAACTAGATCTTCGCCGTTTGTGTAAGTGGCCCAACCAATTGTATCCATTATCCCTAGATCATTAACTCGCCTTGATGCAGAGGAAACGGCAGAATTCAAAGTGGGAATTATGGGCTTTCCAAGTGCTGCCGCATAACCAATTTCATACAGAACGTTAAAATTATTATAAGTAATGTCCGCTATAAGTAGCTCGCATTCAGAGATATTTCGCCTTACCTCATCGTCTATTCGTAGGCCAACGATCTGCATGGCCTCCCATGAGAAAACTTCAAATTTCTCTCGGGGATAATGATCACAAAAATGGCGTATCGCGTCCCTGATATTCGGCTGGTTTCCCGGATATGCGAAAAAAGCTCGCCGAACCATCGGCCATTCTCCCGTGGATCAAGGGTCGGGTGACCCGACTGTTATTTAAGGCCTAAGGCTGGGAGCAATCAAAGTAAAGTTGCCTAGCGACGCATTCGCAAGCCTACGGGATCAGAATGGGCAAATTTGGAACGACAAAGCGGAGTGAAAATCTTCTCTTTCCTACATTATCCAAATAGGTTCAAAGTCATTCCGATTCATTCCAGGTGATTCGGGAGATGGAGCTATGGGGCGTAAGGTGGCGCGCGGTTCGCGGGGGAAATCGGGAGCGAAGGGCGGAGTGGGGGATGGTGCCCACCCCGCTGCTACTAGCGGGCAAGCCCGCAAGTCTCGCTCCCCCTCCCGCAAGCGGGAGGGGAAAGAAGCGCACTCCAATCCCTTCATGCCCGGGTTGCGCGTGCGCGCCGACGGGTGGACGGCGGCGCGGACGCGGGTGTTTCTGGCGACGCTGGGGCAAACGGGGTGCATCACCGATGCGGCGCGGATCGCGGGGGTCAGTACGACGTCGGTCAATCGATCGCGCGCGCTGTTCGCGCCGTTCGACAAGGCGTGCGGCGAGGCGATCGCGCGGGCGCTGCGCGGGCTGGAGGCGGTCGCTTATGAGCGCGCGGTTGCGGGGCGCGAGATGGTCGTCATCCGGAACGGCAAGGAGGTCGAGCGGCGGATCATGCCGTCGGATTCGATGCTGGGGCTGCTGATCAAGCGCGGCGACATGAAAGGCGGGCAGAATGTGCATCTGACGCCCGAGGAGGCCGACGCCTATGTGCTGCCCGCGGCGGTGCGCGATCGCTTCCTGTCGCGCGACGAGTTTTTCGGCGGAATGGTCTTCGACAACAAGGTAGAGGGCGCAGCCAAGGTGCAGGGCGCGACGCAGCAAGAAACCGACGCGGTGCTGCTCCGGCGCATCGCGTTCGTGAAGCGCGCGCACCGCTTGCGCTGTCCCGATCATCCGCATTGCGACGCGTGCGAGCAAAGGATGCCGTTGACCGACGCCGAACTCGACGCGGCATGGGCCGAAGAGGAGGCGCGGCGGGCGTCCTAGTGGCCGAGTGCGCCGCTGAACGCGTCGTTGATCGTCGTGAACACGCCCTCCAGCGTCAGCCCGAGCGACTGGAAGGCGATCAGGCAGGCGAGCGAGATCAGCGCCGCGAGAAGCCCGTACTCGATCGCGGTCGCGCCGCGCGTGTCGGCGGCGAAGTGGTGAATGGTCCGCATGTCGTCCCCATGATCCTGTTCCCGGTCCCGCGACGGCGATAACTGGACCGGGGCGAGGCACAGGTTGGCGAAACTGCTTAACAGGCTGATAAATTGCGCCATATCGGCGCGATTAGACTGAGGGAGCGGTGCGGGTGGCGGACCGGGGCCGCGGGCTCAGCCGAGCGCGGCCGCGGCAGGGCGAACGACTTTCGGGGTGAAGCTGCGCACGCAGTCGCGCCCCGTCCGCTTCGCGTCGTAAAGCGCCTGGTCGGCATCGTGCATCAGGCGCGAGAGGCCTTCGCCGGGGGTGCCGACGGCCAGCCCGATGCTGACGGTCGGGCAGAGCCGGTCGGGAATGCGGTTCGCGCACGCGGCACGGAGCCCGGTGCGTACCGCCTCGGCGAGCTGGCGTCCCGCCTCGACCCCTGCACCGGGGCAGAGGATCGCAAATTCCTCCCCGCCGATGCGGCCCGCGATGACCTGATCCCGCCCGACGGCGCGGACATGCGCGCCGAACGCGGCGATGATCGCGTCGCCGACCGCGTGGCCGTGGGTGTCGTTGATTCGCTTGAAATGGTCGAGGTCGGCGATCAGCAGCGCGGCGGGCTGGCCGGCGTCGTGGCAGCGGCGGAGCGCTGCGCCCGCCGCCGCTTCGAAGCCGCGGCGGTTGAGCAGGCCCGAAAGCTGGTCGTCGTCGGCTTCGCGGCGGAGCTCGGCGATCATGTCGATCGCGACCGCGACCATCAGGCTGATCGCCGCGACGATCGACACCATCGCCTGGCTGAACTGGACGGTGGTCCAGTAAACCGACTGCTGGAACCCGACATAATTGTCGAAGCCGCCGCTGAAGGTCAGGATGACGACGGGGCGGATGATCAGGTTCGCGGCCGACAGCGCGGCGACCCAGAACAGTACCTTGTCGATGAGGTGCGGCTTGTCGATCGGCGCGAGCGCATAGACGACCATCAGCGCGATAGCGCCGGCGCCGACGCTGATCGCATAGATGCGCGCGGGGATGCTGGGATCGGCGAGCAGATACCAGGTGAAGATGGCCATCGAGATGGCGGTCACGACGCTCATTGCGCGCCACGGGACCGGCAAGCCATAGCGTCTGATGATCGCGGCGGCGAAGAGCATCCCGGTCGCGAGGAAGCCGGCGTTTGCGGGCAGGCGCTGCAGCTCCATCGGCATGACGGGCGCAACATCCTGCATCAGGAAGGCAAAGGCGGTCGCGAGATAGGCGCCGGCGGCATAGGCGACATAGCGCTCGCGGCGGCGCAGCCACAGCAGGAAGAAGGCGGCGGCGAACAGCAGGCCGATGCCCGGATTGAGCAACGAGATGAAAAGCTGTCCTTGCAAAACGCTCCCTACCTCTTCTCCCCCGCCCCCAGGGTAGCCGAGTGTGGATAACGAGTTGTTACTTCGGGGGAAGTTAAGTCACGGTGACGAATGCGACGAGACGTTTGATATCGGCGCCGCCGGCGCGCGTGATCAGGCGGTGCCGCGCGTCACGAGATGCACGGGGATGCGGGTGCCGCTTCGCGTGAAGTCATCGTCCTCGAGCGCCATTGCGACCATCGCCTCGCCCGCCGCATCGAGATCGGGCTCAAGCGTCGTGAGCGCGGGATCGGCAAGGGTTCCGGCGCGGATGCCGTCGAAGCCGATGAGGGCGATATCTTCGGGCACGCGCCGGCCGGCGTCCTTCAGGCCCTGCAGAACGCCGAGCGCCAGCATGTCCGACGCGGCGAAGATCGCGTCGGTTTCGGGATGCGCGGCCAGCAGATCGGCGGCGGCGGCGACGCCCTGCGCGTGGCGGTCGGCGGCGGCAGGGGGCTCGACGATGACGGGCGCGACGCCATGCGCGGCGAGCGCGGCGGTGAAGCCGTCGCGGCGCTCGTCGAACTGGCGCTGCGGCGAGCGCTGGGGGCCGACGAAGGCGATATGCTTGCGGCCCGATGCGACGAGATGTTCGGCGGCGAGGCGGCCGCCGGTATCATTGTCGCTGCGCATCCAGTGGAAGGGATCGCCGGGGCTGCCCCAGCAGACGAAGTCGAGCCCCGATTGCTGCGCCTCGGCAAAATAATCCCATGCTGCGCGGTTGCTGGTCGTGCCGATGACGATCATCGCGTCGGCGAGACCGCTCGCGACGAAATCGGCGCGGAAATTGTCGGGGCTCTCCTGAAAGGAAACGAGCAGGTTGAAACCGCGCGCCGAGGTCGCGGCGGCGATGCTGCCTAGCAGCGCGAAATAGAAGGGATTGATCGCGCTGCGATCTTCGCCGGGGCGGCAGATGGTGACGAGCGCGAGCGTCTCGCTGCTTTTGAGGCGGAGCGACGAAGCGTGGCGGTCGACGACATAGCCGAGTTCGCGCGCGGCGGTGGAGACGCGGGCGCGGGTTTCGGCGTTGACCCCGGGGCTGTTGCGCAAGGCGCGCGAGACGGTCGATTGCGAAACGCCCGCGCGCTCGGCGACGTCGAACGATGTCGGGCGCAGCGTTTTCATGTGCAGTCCGTCTCCCCTTTCCGCCGTCTCTCGCCGCGTGGGGGAGGCTTGTCAATCGGCGAGGCCGGTCCCTTTTCCGGAACGACTGCCTAAAGGCCGTCGAGCGCGAGCAGCGCGAAGCTCGCAAGCCAGTGCTCGCCCATATAGTCGCCGGTGACGTGCGGGAGGGCGGCGGCGAGGTGGCGCTGCGCGGCGGCTTCGGCGACCGGGGCGACGGGATGGTCCGGCCCGAGCGCTGCGGCGACACTGCGCCAGCACCATGCGCGGCTGAGATTGAGGCCGTCGAGATGCGCGATCTTGCCGTCGCTGCGATCGGATACCGTGGCGGGGGTGAAGAGGGTTGCCGGCTGTTCCTCTGCGGCGCGGGGGAGGAAGGCGTCGAACCAGCCGGTGAAATCGTCGCCGAGGATGACCGCCATCAGATGCGCCTCGGTGAGCGCCGAGGAAAGGAATTCGTCGCCGCCGGGCTCCCATGCCTGGCAGTCGCGGTCTTCGGCGAACCAGCGGCGCGCACTGGCGTCGATCAGCGCGACGAGGTGGGGGTCGCGGGTTTCGGCCCAGTGCCGCGCGAGGAGGAGCGCGAAGGCGATGTTGAAATGGGTGCCGACGCGCAAGGGGTAGGTCATTTTCGGCAGGAAGGCATGGAAACGCGCGGCGAAGGCGAGGGCAAGCGGTTCGAGCGCCTCGGCCCAGGGGGCGTCGTGCTTTTCGGCTTCGGCGTGGAGCGCGAGAAGCCACGCCCAGCCATAGGGTCGCTCGAACGCGGCCGAATATGGGCGATCGAGGAAGGCGAGTTCGACGGCGACCTTTTCGGGCACGAGCATGGCGTCGGCGCGGGCGCGGATATCGGCGCTGACGGGCAGGTCGGGAAAAAGGCGCGCGAGGCGGAGAATCTGCCACCAGCCATGGACGCAGCTGTGCCAGTCGAAGCTGCCGTGGAAGATCGGGTGATGCTCGCGCGGGGGCTTCGCATCCTCGGGGCCGTTCAGGACGAGGTCCATCTTGTACGGATATTCGCGGCCGAGATGCGACAGGGTCGCGGTCGCGAAGCGGGTGGCGTGGTCGGGGGTGAGGTCGGTCATGTCAGAATGCGAAGAGCCAGATGAAGAGGATGTTGACCGCGAGCAAAGGCAGCGCGGTTCCGATCTGCGCCCGGATCACGCCATAAGGGCTTTTGAGTTCGAGCAGCGCGGCGGGGACGAGGTTGAAGTTCGCCGCCATCGGGGTCATCAGCGTGCCGCAGAATCCCGCAAGCATGCCGATCGCCGCGATGACCGCAGGGTCGCCATTGTAGTGCTTGATGAGCAGGGGCAGGCCCACCGCGGCCATCATCACCGGGAAGGCTGCGAAGGCGTTGCCCATTACCATCGTGAAGAGCGCCATGCCGAGGCCGAAGGCGAGCACGGCGCCGAACAGGCTGCCCTCGGGAATCGTGCCGCCGATGAGGCCGCCGACGACCTCGCCGACGCCCGCGAGCGCGAAGACCGCGCCGAGGCTGGCGAGCATCTGCGGCAGGATCGCCGCCCAGCCGACCGCGTCGAGCAGGCGGCGGCCTTGCTGGAGCGGGAGGGGGGCGGGGGGGCGGAGCCTCGCCATGCCGACCGCGAGCGCGATGAGCACCCCGATCGCCAGCGAGATCAGTGTTGCCTGCTTGGGATCGGCAAGACCGGGAACCCATTTGAAGACGAAGGTCCCCGCGAGTGCGACGACGGGGATGATCAGCGCGATGAGCAACAGGAAGTTGCCGTGCGTTCCGGCGCGTTCGGTCTGCAGGTCGGCCGGCACCTCGCCGCCCGGGGCGCGGCCGATCTGGCCGGTACCGGCGATCGCGACCAGGGCGAGGACGAGCAGCCCGTTGCCGAAATCGCCGAGATGGTCGCCGGCGAGCATCGAGGCCGCCATCAGCCCCCAGAAGGCGGCATTGCCGAAGCGCTTGGGGTTGCTGCGGTCCGCGAGGCCGAGCAGCGCGAAAGCAGCGAAGGTCAGTCCCGCGAGGACATAGACGAAGCCGAGCGTGATCATGCGCCAGCCTCCCGCTTCTTCATCCGCTTTTCGAGGCGTCGGAGGCGGAAGCCGTGGATCAGGAAAGCGGCGATCGCGGTCGGAATCGCCCAGAGCGAGAAGTGCAGCGGCTCGATCTGATAGCCATAGCCGTCGAGCAGGCCTTTCATTAGCAGGATCGAGCCGATCGCGAGGAAGATATCCTCGCCGAAGAAGAGGCCGACATTGTCGGTTGCGGCAGCAAAGGCTTTCACTTCCTCGCGTTGGTCTTCGGTGAGGGCGTCGTTCCTTGCTTCGGCGGCGGCTTCGGCCATCGGCGCGACGAGCGGGCGGACGGTCTGCGCATGCCCCGCGACCGAGGTGAGGCCGACCGCCGACAGCGCCTGCCGGAGCAGCAGGTAGCCGGTGAGCAGGCGTCCGAGCGTCGTGCCCTTCATGCGGTCGATCAGGCTGCGGGCGTGCTGCTGGAGGCCATAAGCCTCGAGCAGGCCAATGACGGGGAGGACGATCCAGATGATCGAGACATAGCGCGTGTCGTTGAACGCCTTGCCGAAGGCGGCGACGATCGCGGCGATATCGAGCCCTGCGGCGAGCCCGGTCGCGAGCGCCGAGGCCATGATGACGAGCAGCGGATTGAAGCGGAGCAGGAAGCCCGCGATGATGATCGCGATGCCGATCAGGACGAGCATGATCGGTACCCCTTCATTCCGTCGTCCCCGCGTGGGGTAGACCGCGCCGTCGCCAAATTATCTCTCCCCTGATTTCCCGTAACCGCCGCCGCCGGGCGTTTCGATCACGAAGGCATCGCCCGCGGCGAGGTCGGCGCTGCCGGTGGCCGCGAGGATTTCGATGCGGCCGTCTACCCGTTCGACCCAGTTGCGGCCGGGCGCGGCGTCTTCGCCGCCCGCGAGACCGCTGGGGGCAATCTGCCGCCGGTTCGCGAGGATGTTCGCGGCCATTGCTTCGCGGAAGCGGATGCGGCGGGTGGCGCCGTCGCCGCCATGCCAGCGGCCGGCGCCGCCCGAACCTTTGCGGATCGAGAATTGCTCGACGATGACGGGGAAGCGCGTTTCCATCACTTCGGGGTCGGTCATGCGGCTGTTGGTCATATGCGTCTGGATGACGCTGGTGCCGTCGAAGCCGGGGCCGGCGCCCGAGCCGCCGGCGATCGTCTCGTAATATTGATGCGCGTCGTTGCCGAAGGTGAAATTGTTCATCGTCCCCTGCGCCCCGGCCATCGCACCGAAGGCGATGAAAAGCGCGTCGGTGATGACCTGGCTCGTCTCGACATTGCCCGCGACGACCGCGGCAGGGTAGCGCGGCGAGAGCATCGAGTCTTCGGGGACGATCAGCGTGACGGGGGTGAGGCAGCCCTCGTTCATCGGGATCGGGTCGTCGAGCATCGTGCGCAGGACGTAGAGGACTGCGGCGCGGACCACGGGGGCGGGCGCGTTGAAATTGTCGGGCAAGGTTGCCGACGAGC
Source organism: Sphingopyxis sp. BSN-002 (assembly GCF_022024275.1). Classification (NCBI taxonomy): domain Bacteria; kingdom Pseudomonadati; phylum Pseudomonadota; class Alphaproteobacteria; order Sphingomonadales; family Sphingopyxidaceae; genus Sphingopyxis; species Sphingopyxis sp. BSN-002. Next base: position 1,602,006 of record NZ_CP091804.1, on the reverse strand, counting down.
CGGTGAAGTCGATGGTGACGTGGCGGGCCTTGCGGTCGACCTTTACTGCGACGGCGACCTTGGCGCCATTGTCCATCGCGTAGGTGAAGGTGCCGTCTTCGAGGCGCGCGATGAGCTGGCGGACCGCGGCCTCGGCTTGGCGCTGCCCATGCGCCATATAGGCCGCGACGGTGGCGGCACCGTGCGCGGCCGAGAGGTCGACGAGCGCGCTGGCGCCGCGCTGGCAGGCGGCGACCTGTGCTTTCAGGTCGGCGATGTTGAGCCCGGGGTTACGCGCGGGCCAGTCGCCGGCGGTAAGGTGCGCGTGGACGGCGGCGTCGAGGAAGTTTCCGTCGTCGACGATCAGGACATTGTCGAAGAGGATGCCCTCGTCGGCGATGCTCCGGCTGTCGGGGGGCATCGATCCGGGCGCGATGCCGCCGAGGTCGGCGTGGTGGCCGCGCGCGGCGACGAAGAAGCTCGGCGCATCGCTCTCCTCGTATTCTTTGGCCACGAACACGGGCATGATGACGGTGATGTCGGGCAGGTGGGTCCCGCCGTCGTAGGGTGCGTTGAGGGCGTAGGCGTCGCCGCGCCGGATGCCGCGGCCGTCGGCGGTGCGCTGGCGGAGGATGGTGCGGACGCTCTCGCCCATCGAACCGAGGTGGACAGGCATGTGCGGCGCGTTGGCGACGAGCCGGCCTTCGCCGTCGAAGAGCGCGCAGGAGAAATCGAGTCGCTCGCGGATGTTGATCGACGAGGCGCTGTGCTGGAGCGCGCCCCCCATTTCCTCGGCGATCGCCATGAACAGGCTGTTGAAGATTTCGAGGCGGACGGGGTCGGGGGTGGCGAAGTCGCCGGATGCAGCGGCGTGCGTCTCGACCGAGTGGGTGCGGGCCAGGAGCAGTGTGCCTTCGTGCTGGACCTCGGCACGCCAGCCGGGTTCGACGATGGTGGTCGAGAGCGGGTCGATGATGATCGCGGGGCCGGCGACGCTGGCACCCACAGCCAGTGCTTCACGCTGGTGAAGAGGGATGGTGTGCGCCGCCCCGGCAAGCCAAGCGGTAGCGCTTTCGGGGGGCGTGCCTGCCGTTGCCTCAGGCGGGGGCAGGGTTGCGGGAGCTTCGCCGCTCTCGGTCAGCTCGACACGGATGCGGTCGACGACCAGATTGGCGTGCGGGGCGTAGCCGAAGCGCTGGCGGAAGGCTGCGGCGAAGGCGGCCGCTACCTCGGCGGGCGATGCGAGCGGCAGCTCGATCGCATTGTCGCTGTCGGCCAGGCGGACGAAGAGCAGGGTTTCACGTGCGGTTTCGGCGCCGCCGGTGAGGTCGGCGCGGGCTTGTTCCGACAATTCGCTTTCAGTGGCGGCAAGCGTAGCTTCGCAATACCCGTCGAGTTTGAGCGCCAACGTTCGCTCGCGGATCGCCGAGGGTTTGGCGAGGCCCATGCCATAGGCCGAGAGCACACCCGCAAGCGGATGAAGCAGGATTTCGTCGACGCCGAGCGCATCGGCGACGAGACACACATGCTGGCCCGCGGCGCCGCCGAAGCCGGTGAGGCTGTAGCCCTGCGTCAGGTCGTGGCCGCGCGCGATGGTGATGCGCTTGATCGCGTTCGCCATCTGCTGGACCGCGATGGCGAGCAGACCCTCGGCGAGCGCTTCGGGGGTGATGTTTCCGACCTCGGCGGCCATCGCGGCGAATTTGCGCACGACGACCGCGCGGTCGAGCGGCTGGTCGCCATTCGGGCCGAAGAGCTTCGGGAAATGATCGGGCTGGATCTTGCCGAGCAGGACGTTGCAGTCGGTGACGGTGAGCGGCCCGCCGCGGCCGTAGGCGGCGGGACCGGGGTTCGCGCCGGCGCTCTCGGGGCCGACGAGCAGGCGCGCGCCGTCCCAGCGGCAGATCGAACCGCCCCCGGCAGCAACGGTGTGGATGCGGAGCATCGGGGCGCGGATGCGCGTGCCTGCGACGATCGTTTCGTTGTCGCGTTCGAGGCGGCCGGAATAGTGACTGACGTCGGTCGAGGTGCCGCCCATGTCGAAGCCGATGAGGCGGGTCTTGCCGAGCGGGGCGGCGCTGCCGACCATGCCGACGATGCCGCCCGCGGGACCCGAGAGGATCGCGTCGCGGCCGTGGAAAGCGGTGGCGGAGGCGAGACCGCCCGAGCTTTTCATGAACTGCGGGTCGACGCCGTCGCCCAATTGCGCGACGAACTGGTCGACATAGTGGCGCAGCACGGGCGAAAGATAGGCGTCGGCGAGCGTCGTGTCGCCGCGGCCCACGAGCTTGATCAGCGCGCTGACGTCGTGGCTGGTCGAGATTTGGGTGAAGCCGACGTCGGTGGCGATGTCAGCGAGGCGTTGTTCGTGATCGGGGTAGCGATAGCCGTGCATCAGCACGATCGCGATGCTGGTGAGGCCGCGGTCGCGGGCGGCTTGCAGCGAAGCGCGGGCGGCTTGCTCGTCAAGCGCGGTCAGGACGGCGCCGTCGGGTCCGATGCGCTCGGAGATCTCGGCGACCTCGGCATGCGGCGGGGGCGTGCGGTCGAGTTTGCGCGCGAAGAGTTCCGGGCGGTCCTGATAGCCGATCGTCAGCGCGTCGCCGAAGCCTGCCGTGATCGCGAGCAAGGTCGGCTCGCCCTTGCGTTCGAGGAGCGCGTTGGTCGCGACGGTACTGCCCATGCGGATCGCGAGCGGCGGCAGGTCGCCGCTGCCTGCGCCGGTGAGGTCGCGGATCGCATTGACCGCGGCGTCGCCGGGGCGGGCGGGGTCTTCACTCAGATATTTGGTGGTGACGACGGCGCCGTCGGGGCTGCGCGCGACGACGTCGGTGAAGGTGCCGCCGCGATCGATCCAGATATGCCAGCGGTCGTCAGGTGGTAGAGCCATCGTCCGGCCAGCGAATGACGATGGCGAGGCCATTGTCAACCGCGCTGCGTTCCCAGCTGCCCTTCAATTGCCGCTCGATCAGCGAGCGGATGAACTGGGTGCCAAAGCTTTCGGTGCCGATGTCGGGCGTCGCGGCGAGGCCGGTTTCGGTCCAGCGGAATTCGACATCGCCGGCGTCGATGCGCCAGCCGACGGCGAGATCGCCGCCGCGCCCCGACAGCGCGCCATATTTGATGCTGTTTGTCACCAGTTCGTGGACCGCGAGCGAGATGGCCTGCGCGCTTTCATCCTCAAGCCGGACGACCGGGCCGTCGAGTGCCGCCAGACGCTCGCCGGACCAGCCGGCGATTTCCAGCTCGCGGTGGACGATCTTGCCGAGTTCGACGGTGTCGACCGCACCGGTAACCAGCATCTGTTTGGCGTCCGAAAGCGCGCGCATGCGGCCGTCGAACCTCTTTTCGAAATCCTGCAGGTTTTCGGATTCGCGCAGGGTGATGCGGGCGAGCGCGCCGATGCGGGCAAAGGCGTTTTTCATGCGGTGCGCCATCTCTCCGATCATCAGTTCGCGGTCTTCGGCATGGCGCGCCTGTTCGGCGGCGAGTGCCTGCGCCACGCCGACGCGGCGCTGCTGGACGCGGTGGAGCTGCGTGGCGAGGATCGCGAGAGCAAGGCCGAAGAGGAAGATGGCGAAGGGGCGGCCGAGCCGTTCGAAGAAACGGCCGTAGGAGATGCGCATCGTCCATTCGCGGTCGGCGACGCGCAGCTTCTGTTCGTGCGCATCCCAGCCGACCTGCCCGTGACGATAGAGAAGCTGCGCCTTCGGGCCGTCGCCGGCGTAGACTTCGAGCCCGTCGATGCCGTTGATCTGTTCCCCGAGGACGGCCTTCATCATGTCCTGGCCGCGGAACGGAGCATAGATGAAGGCTTCGATCGGGCGTGTCCCGGGGCGCGTCGCGACGTTGGTCAGCGGCGAGGCGGGTCGGCGCGCATAGACCGGAATATAGATCAGGAAACCCTTTTGCTTGTGCGTCGTCGCCTTTTCCTGCGCGAGCGAAACGACCCCGCTCGCGGCGGGCTGGCCGGTCTGCCAGGCGCGGCGCATCGCAGCCCGCCGCGTCGGATCGCTGTACATGTCGAAGCCGAGCGCGACGTGGCGGCGCGGCGTATAGGGTTCGACGAGCGTGACCGCGAATCCGATTTTCTGGTCGGTAGCCGCGGGCCAGACCCTGATGTCCTGGCCGTAGTTCTGGCGAAGCTGTGCCTCGGGCAGTTCGGGCGCCGCCGCGGGGAAAGCCGCGGCGATGCCGATACCCTCCATGCCCGGTGTCCGCACCTGCGGCTGGAGCGACGAGAGGTAGGCGCGGATGCCGGGGCCGCTCGAGCTCGGATCCGACTGGTAGAGCGCGCGCACCCCTTCGAGGACCGCGACATGATCGCGCAGCCGCATATTGACCTGCATCGCGACGCGAGCCGCCTGATCGCCCTCTTCGGACTGGTTGTAGAGAAAGCTCGCCGCCGCTGCGACGAGCGTCGCGAGGAGGATCACAAGGCCGACGAAGCGGACAAGCAGGGCCAGCAGCCGGTCTGCCCAGGTCGAAGGGCGCATGCGTTGAATCCTGCCTGATGGCTGCCGCGGCAGCGCCCCCCTCCGGTCGCAGATGTTTCACGCCGAAGGGTTGATAGCAAGTTTATTTCGCAGCCGTTCCGGTGGTGTCGGACGGCTTGCGGCGCGCGGCCTTTAACCTATGCTATAAGACCGGAATAAAGGGAGATTGCGGGATGATCATTTACGGTTCGGTGGTGTCGCCGTTCGTGCGCAAATTGCTCGGCTATCTGGGCGAAAAAGGGATCGAATTCGAGCTGAAGGGCGTCGGAATCGGCGACCCCGATCCGGGTTTCCGCGCCGCCTCGCCGCTCGGGAAAATGCCCGCGATGGACGACGACGGCTTCCTGCTCGCCGATTCGAGCGCGATCATCCACTATCTGGAAGCGAAACACCCCGAGCCGGCCCTGATTCCGGCCGATCCGCAGGAGCGCGGACGCGTGATCTGGTGGGACGAATTCGGCGATACGGTGTTCGCCGCGTGCAGCGGAAAGATGTTCTTCAACCGCATCGTCTCGCCAAAATTCCTCGGCCGCGAAGGCGATCTGGCGGCGGCGGCGCAGGCCGAGGCCGAGGAGTTGCCAAAGCTGCTCGCCTATCTGGAAAGCGCGATTCCCGCGTCGGGCTATCTGGTCGGCGGCCGTTTCACGCTTGCCGACCTGGCGGTCGCTTCACCGCTGATGAATTTCCGCCACTGCGGCGCGTGCATCGACGCCGCGACGCACCCGAAGACCGCGGCTTGGAGCGAGGCGATCCTGTCGCGCCCGAGCCTTGCGCCGTGGGTCGAGAAGGAGGAACGGATGATGGCGAAGGTGCTGGCAGCCTAGGATCCGCTGCCGGCCGGGAGCCGTGCCAGCGTTGCGAGGAGCTGGGCCTGGCTGGTCGTCCCGGTCTTGCGGAAGATTCCTTTGAGCAGGAACCGGGCGGCGTTGAGGCTGACGGCGCGGAGCGCGGCATAATCCTGCAGCGTCTGTCCGCGCGCCAGCGCCACGGCGAGCCGCGCCTCCGCCGGCGTGAGGCCGAACCATTGCGCGACATGGTCGATCTGGACGACGGGGGTTTCGCCGACGGCGCTGCCCATCGTGACGATCAGCGAAGCGCCGAGCTCGATACCGCCCATGCGCTGTGCGGTTTGGCGTGGAAGGCGCGCCGCCAGCACCGGACATTCGCCGCCCGCATCGTTTACGGCCTGAAAGGCGAGGCTGGTCGTCGCCGGGCCGCGCACCAGATCGAGCAGCTTTTTCTGGCTCGCGGGATGGGTGAAGGTGAGCCGGTTCCCGGCGAAGCGGATGAATCCCGCCTCTTCATAGCGTGCGGAGCGGCCGTTGGCGGCAAGGATGCCGAGCTGGTCGTCGAGGCTGAAAATCGCGAAGGGCGCAGCATCCGCGGCGGCGCGAGCGGCGCCTGCAGCGAGTTCGAGCGAGGCGAGGCGGTCGCTGATCCGCAGCGCCCGCTGGATATGCGGCGCAAGGACGCGAAGCCCGCGCTTCAGCTTTTCGGTGTCGCGGTCGCCGGGGCCGGGCAGCATCAGCCCGAGCCGTTCGCCCCCGCGCCGGTCGAGTAGCACCCCGACGAGCCGGTCGATTCCGTAAGGCTTCAGGAAATTGCGGAAAAATTCGGTTTCATAGAATTCGTCGCGCGTCACGATGTCGTAACTGTCGACCACGCTGCCGTTCGCATAGCGCGAGAAGCGCCGCGACCAGGTGTTCATCCCGGCGTAGACCCCGGTGTAGATTTCCTGAAGCCCCGCCGCGAGCCCCGAGGCGGCGACGAAGCGCGCGCGGGGCGGATTATTGCTTTCCCACAGGATGAACGCCGATTCCCAGCGGAGCGGGCATAGCGCGCCGGTTATCCGCGTCAGCGTCTCGTTCCAGCGTTCGGGATGGAGCACCGATTCATAGATCTCGCCGATCAGCTCGTTCAGCACGTCCCATTCGGCGGACGCATCGGTATCGGGCGGCAGGATTGGCACAGGATCGGTCGGCACGCTTGTCCCCGGTCGGCGAGATAGGCAGCTGTGCGCCATGATAGAGGAGCAAATCGCGCCGTGCCAAGGCGTAATGCGATGAAAAAAGTGCGGATGCTACCCAATCGGGTAGCGCAATCGGATCGGCGGCGGGCCATTCGGTGTCCGCGACCCAAGCACAGGGTGACCCACCATAGTCATCCTGTTTCTCGAAGCCCGCCGGTTCTCCGACGGGCTTCTTTTTTCGCCCGGTGCGCGCTCACCCCGGTGCCGACCCCAAACCCGCCGCTATTTCGCGCTGGATGCCGATCGCGTCGAGGAAAGCCGGATCGTGGCTCACGACGAGCAACGCGCCGTCATAGGCGGCCAGCCCGGTCTCGACCGCGGTCAGCGAGTCGAGGTCGAGGTGGTTGCCCGGCTCGTCGAGGATCAGCAATTGCGGCGGCTGCGGGGCGCCGAGGACGCAGGCGAGCCCGGCGCGGAGCATCTGTCCGCCGCTGAGCGTGCCGACGATGCGGTCGGCGGCGTCGGCACGAAAGCGGAAGCGCGCGAGCGCGGCACGGCACCCGTTGTTGGTGGCGCCGGGGTTGAGCGCGAGGAAATTGGCCGCGATCGACCGCGCCGGATCGAGGAGCGAGACGCGCTGGTCGAGCAGGGCGAGGCGAACGGGGGTCCGGACCGTGCCCGACCAGGGGGCGAGCGTGCCGGCGACGAGCGCGAGCAGGGTCGACTTGCCCGAGCCGTTGGGTCCGGTGATCGCGATCCGCTCGGGCCCGGTGATCGTCAGCGACAGGTCGTCGATCACCGGATTTCCCGCAACATAGCCTGCCGTGACATGGTCGAGTTCGAGCACGGTGCGCGCGGCGGAGAGGCCGGTCGAGGGAAGCCCGACCGCGAGCGGATCGATCACCTCGATCTGGCTGCGTGCGGCTTCGAGCACGGTTTCGGCCTCGCGATGCTGGCGATCGGCGAGGCGCGTTGCGGAGGCGCGGGTTTCCTCGGCGCGGCGCTTGAGGCCGCCGATAGCGATTTTCGGCATGTCGCCGCGCGCCGCCTTGGCGCGCCCGCGCGCGTCGCGCCGGTCCTGCTTCTCGGTCGCCGCCTGCGCCTGGCGCCGGGCGTGGCCGAGACGTTTTTCGGCGCCGGCGAGTTCGGCTTCCGCGGCCGCCTGCTCGATATCCTTGCGCGCGCGCCACGCGCTCCAGCCCCCGCCGTAGCGCGCGGCGCCGAGTGAGGTGAGCTCGACGATCGCGTCCATTTCCTCCAGCAGCTCGCGGTCGTGGCTGACAACGATCGCGCCGCCGCGCCAGCCGCGGATCAGGTCGCGCACCGCGGCGCGCCCTTCGCGGTCGAGGTTGTTGGTGGGTTCGTCGAGCAGAAGGAAGTCGGGCCGTGCGAACATCGCGCCGGCGAGCGCCGCGCGCGTCCGCTGGCCGCCCGAGAGCGCCGCGAGAGCGGTGTCGGCGGGCAATGGCAGGCCGACGGCGGCGAGCGCCTCGCCGATCCGCGCCTCGAGCGTCCAGTCGGCGTCGCCGATCTCTCCGACGCTTGCTTCGCCGGCCTCGGCCCTGCGGAGCAGCGCGAGCGCGGCGCGCGCGCCGAACAGGTCGGCGATCGTCTCGTCCGGATCGACCTGCACCGTCTGGCGCAGCATCGCGATGGTGCCGTCGATCGCGATCGAGCCCGAGGCGGGCGCAAGATCGCCGGTCAGCAGGCGCAGCAGGGTCGACTTGCCGACGCCGTTGCGGCCGACGATGCCGGTGCGTTCGCGCTGGAAACCGAGGTCGAGCCGCGAGAGGACGGCGCGGCCGTCGGGCGTGGACCAGCTGATATCGGAGATTGTGATCGAGGACATGGATAGGGCTTTCCTGAAGGCAAGGCTTGCGGCGATGCGGTCAGTTGCGATCCATGATCCTGTCAGCTCCCTGAAACGGTGATGGGGCGTCCTTTAGCCGATAACCGGCCGTCTGGAAAGGCGCGTTACAGTTCGACGGTGATGCGGACCTTGTCGGAGGTCGTACCCATCGCGCGCGCGATCTGTTCGCGGCTGCGGTCGATCAGTTCGTGAATGCCCTCGGACTCGGGTTCGTCGAGCAGCTCGGCAAGCGAGACGCCGAGCAGGTCGGCGAGCGCGTCGAGGCGCGCATGCTTCGGCCGGGTGCGGCCCTTTTCCCACCCGGAGATCGAGGGGGCGCTGACGCCGAGATGGGCGGCAATGTCGAGCTGGCTGAGGCCCTTGCGAACGCGCAGACGCTGCAGCCGCGCGCCGAAATGATCGACCGGCCGCGGTGCATCGTCGCCGAGTGCGAGATGCGGCGACGCGGCGCTCTGAAGCTGTGCGGCGCTGAGCGTCGCGGAAGAGATCGGGGTATCGAACTGGCATCCGACGAGAAGGCCGCTGGTCCAGACGATCTGTGCGCCCACCGTGCCCGCGTGCGGCAGGTCGATCCGGATGCGATCGTTCGCCGCCAGATCGGCGTCGCATTCGACGAGCAGGCCGGTCTCCGAGATATTGTAGATCTGGATGGCGAGCGGCGTCCCCGCATCCGTCCGGCCCTGCACGAGAAGCGGGAGATTGCGGCGCGCGTTGCGGCGTTTGCTTTGCGCCTGCGGATCGGAAAATACGGGGTTGGCCATGGTAGCCATATGTCGGGGATACTCGGTTAAGACTTTGTTAGCGGCGAGGACGAAGGACCAGCCTATCGGGACGGCGGGGCGTCGCCGCCAGAGGCTTGCGCCCCGACGCCCCCGGCAAGCGACGGACCGGGACGGTCAGAGCCAGCCGATGCTGCGGAAGCGCCAATAGAGTGCGCCGCAAATCGCCGCCATGCCCGCGATGACGAGCGGATAGCCGAAGGTCCAGCCAAGTTCCGGCATATGCTGGAAATTCATGCCGTAGATGCCGGCGATTGCGGTCGGAACCGCGAGGATCGCAGCCCAAGCGGCAAGCTGGCGGGTGATGACGCCCTGACGCTGCTGTTCGAGGAGCGAATTGGTGTCGACCACCGACGCCGCGACCTCGCGCAGACCCTGAAGGCGAAATTCGGCGCGTTGGACATGATCCCAGATATCGCGGAAATACGGGCGCACGGCGTCGTCGATCCACGGCAGGTCGTCGGTGCCGACGAGGCGGTTGGCAACGTCCTTCATCAGGCCGACGATGCGCTGGAAGCGGATGATCTCGTGCCGCTGCGAATAGAGGTGGCGAATCTCGCTGGCATCGAGCGGGGTGTCCATCACGCTTTCCTCGACCAGCAACAGCCGGTCCTCGATCGCGTCGATCACCGGGAAATAGCCGTCGACGATGAAATCGAGGATTGCATAGAGGACATAATCGGGTCCGTGCGCGAGCTTGTGCGGTAGCGTCTCCAGCCGTGCGCGCACCTCGGTATGCGCGCGCGCCGATCCGTGGCGGACAGTCACGGCGAAGTGACGGCCGAGGAAGATCGCGGTCTCGCCGCCCTGGATCGTGTCGCCATCGAGATTGCCCGTCGCGGCGATGACGAAGAGCTGGTCGCCATAAACCTCGACCTTCGGAAGCTGCTTTGCCTTCAGCGCGTCCTCGACCGCGAGCGGATGCAGGCCGAAGCGTTTCGCGATGCCGGAAAGCTCCTCCTTCGTCGGTTCGTAAAGGCCGAGCCAGAAGAAATCGTCGTCGGCGCAATCTTCGGGAATGACGTCGCTCGGCCCGAGCTCGCGGACGAGCTTGCCCTGATGATAGTGGCGGGCGGCGACGATGGGCATGGACGGACGTTCCTTTCTGGCTGCGCCCTAAATAGGCCGCGCCGCGATGAAGGGAAGTGGCCTTCAGGACGGGACGCGCAAGCGGAAAAGTTCGGCGGGGCGGAAGGCGCCGCCCTCCTCGCGCGTTCCGGTCCCCTCGATCCAGCCCTTGTCGAGCATGCGGCGGCGGAAGGCCGGCTTGTTGAGCGCGGTGCCGAGGATCGCTTCGTGGACGTCCTGGAGCGCACGCAGGGTGAAGAGTGGCGGGAGCAGGGCGAAGGCGACGGGAGCATAGTCGAGTTTGCCGCGCAGACGTGCCGCGGCGTGATCGACGATGCCGCGGTGATCGAAGGCGAGCGGCGGCAGCGCGTCGAACGGCGCGAGCCTCAGGTCGTCGCGGCCCGCGAGCGCGGCGGCGAGCGCCTCGGCGGGCAGCAGCGCGAAATAGGCGATCGTGACGATGCGCATGCGCGGGTCGCGATCCGGCTCGCCGAAGCTGTAGAGCTGTTCGAGCCAGGCGTCGGCGACCCCCGCCTTGTCGGCGAGGATACGCTGCGCGGCGGCATCAAGGCTTTCGGCGGCTCCGACGAAGCCTCCGGGAAGTGCCCAGCCACCCTTGTGTGGCGCCTCGCTGCGGCGCTGGAGCAAAACCGCCAGCCGCCCGTCGCGCACCGTCATCAGGACAAGGTCGACGGTCACAGCGAGCGGCGGGAAGGCAGCGGGATCATAGGGTTCGGACATGGCGGTAACTTATATCTTGACTAGATATATGTCAAATACATATAAGTCCGGCAACGCCATCGAATCGGAGGGCGAGTCGCCGCGGGGGGTCCGGGGCGAAGGGTGGATCGAGGGAGTCTCGAGCGATGAACAAAGCAGATTTCGGTGTCTTTATCGGACGCTTCCAGCCACTGCATATCGGGCATGAGCATGTCATCCGGCAGGCGCTCGATCGGGTCGGACGGCTGATCGTCCTCGTCGGATCGGCGAACGTGGCACGCGATCCGCGCAACCCCTTCACCTTCGACGAGCGCGCCGCGATGCTGCGCGCCGCCTTCCGCCACGAAATGGCCGAGGAGCGGCTGATCGTCGAACCGCTCGACGATCATCTCTATTCGGACACGGCATGGGTGACCGAAGTGCAGCGGCGGGTGAACCGCATCATCCTGGATGTCGGCAACGGGCATGGCTTCGGCAGCCACGGGCTCGCCGATTTTCGCGTCGCGCTGACGGGTTATGGCAAGGATGCGTCATCCTATTATCTCCGCCTGTTTCCCGAGTGGGACAATATCCAGATCGACAGCCAGTACGGGACCTTCAGCTCGACCGACGCGCGGCGGCGCTATTTCCAGCGCATCCCCGAAGTGCCGGCGTCGATCCTGACGGCGGACGTCGCGGCGTGGCTCGACGCGTTCAAGCTGGGCGAGACGTTCCGCATCTTGCTCGAAGAGAGCGAATATCTCGCCGCCTATCCCGATCAATGGGGGAAGGGGCCGTTCGTCACCGCCGACGCGGTTGTCGTCCAGTCGGGGCATATATTGCTCGTCGAGCGCGGGCGACTGCCCGGCAAGGGGTTGCTCGCGCTGCCCGGCGGCTTCGTCGATGCGGGCGAACGCATTCGCGACGCGGCGATCCGCGAGCTGCGCGAGGAAACGGGGATCAGCGACGGCAAGGGCCAGATTCCGCCCGCGATGCTCGGCAGCTTTATCGAAGATCATCGCACGCGGGTGTTCGATGCGCCGAACCGCAGCTTGCGCGGCCGCGTCATTACGCATGCATTTCTGTTCCGGCTACCCGAGCGGCGCAAGCTGTTCGCGGTCAAAGGCGGCGACGATGCCGCGCACGCGCGCTGGTATCGGCTCGGCGACCTGAGCCCCGAGATGTTCTTCGAAGATCATTGGTCGATCATCGAAGAGATGGCCGACCTGTAACCCGCGGCGGGGGAGTCCCGCCGAACCTGAGCGAATGTGAGGAGTTCACATCATGAAAAACCTGATCCTGGCGACCGACAGCTACAAGCAGAGCCATTTTCTGCAGTACCCGCCCGAGGCGCGCATCATCAGCGCCTATGTCGAGGCGCGGCCGAACCCCTTTTCCGACGAGATCGTCTTCCTGGGGCTGCAGCCGCTGCTGGTCGACTATTTCAGCCAGCCGATCGCGGCGGCGGACATCGACGAGGCCGAGGCGATCTGCGTTGCGCACGGGGTGCCGTTCAACCGCGCGGGATGGGAGGCGATCGTCGCCGATCATGGCGGCTATCTGCCACTCGAGATCAAGGCGCTGCCCGAGGGGGCGATCGTCCCGGCCGGGGTGCCGCTGGTACAGCTCGAGAATACCGATCCGCGCATGCCCTGGCTGACGACCTTCATCGAGACGGCGATGCTGCGCGCGATCTGGTACCCGACGACGGTCGCGACGCTGAGCTGGAAGTGCAAGCAGGTGATCCGCGCCGGGCTGGAAAAGACGTCCGACGATGCCCTCGGGCAGTTGCCCTTCAAGCTGCACGACTTTGGTGCGCGCGGGGTGTCTTCCGCCGAGAGTGCGGGGCTGGGCGGGCTCGCGCATCTCGTCAATTTCCAGGGCACCGACACGATGGAGGCGCTGGTCGCGGCGCGGCGTTACTATGGTGCCGACATGGCGGGATTTTCCATTCCTGCCGCCGAGCACAGCACGATGACGAGCTGGGGGCGCGAGCGCGAGGAGGACGCCTATCGCAACATGCTCGACCGGTTCGAGGGCGAAGGGCGGATCGTCGCGGTGGTCTCCGACAGCTATGACCTCGATGCGGCGGTCGCCGATATCTGGGGGGGCAGCCTGCGCGAGAAGGTGCTTGGCCGACAGGGCACGCTGGTCGTGCGTCCCGACAGCGGCGATCCGATCGAGACGCCGCTCCGCACGGTGAAGACTTTGTGGGAGAAGTTCGGCGGCAGCGTGAACAGCAAGGGCTATCGCGTGCTCGACCCGCATGTGCGGGTGATCCAGGGTGACGGGATGACGGTCGACAGCATCGGCAAGCTGGTGGCTCGCATGGTCGAGGAAGGCTTTGCGATCGACAATATCGCATTCGGCATGGGCGGCGGGATGCTCCAGCACGTCAACCGCGACACACTGCGCTTCGCGATGAAGGCGAACGCGATGCTGGGCAGCGACGGCGTGTGGCACGACGTGTTCAAAATGCCGAGCACCGATCCCGGCAAGGCGAGCAAGGCCGGGCGGCAGGCGGTCGTGATGAAGGACGGCCGGATGGTGGCGGCAAGGCTGGACAGCGCCGCGCCGGGCGCCGACCTGCTGGTACCGGTATGGCGCAATGGCGAGCTGCTGGTGCGGCACGACTTCGACGCGGTGCGCGCGCGGTCCGAGGGGCGGCTTTGAGCGGGCGCTAAAGGACTTCGATCTCGAAGCTGGCGGCCAATATATCGCCTTCGTCCATCGACTGGCGGGCAAAATGCTGTTCGCTGTCGATCGTCAGGCTCAGATGCAGCGGATGATCGTGCGCCGTACCCAGACGGAAGCCGAGGAGGTCGGTCCGGAGGTACGAATTTGCGGTTTCCTTCTGCGCCCTCATCTGGCCTGCCTGAAGCTTGTGGATGGAAAGCGTCTTGGCCACGGATTTGGGGTCGCACGGTTTCCCGGCCCGGCTTTCGCGCCGATCCAGACATAAGACCTTATAATTCGCCCGGCCGTTCTCGAGATCGCGCAGCAGACGATCCAGCAAATATATGTACCGGCCTGCTCCGCCGTCTTCGGCATAGAATAGCCTGTCGAAATCGCGGAACTTCGAGCAGGCGGCAACACGATCCTCGTCGCTTCCTTCGGCAGGCGAACGCCACGCCGCATAATAGGTGCCGATCGCGATGTCGTCGTCCCACTGTTCGGAATCGGTCTTTGGACGGCCTTGCACGATCCATTCGGGGATCGTCACCTTGTCTACCCGGCAAATCCAGCTGCCATAGGCTTTGGGCGGGGCGTAGAAGACCATGGTGCCCGACGGATAGGTTTTCGAAGCGACAAAGCTGTCGGCAAGCCGCGCAAAAATTTGCTCGCGCGATTGGGCGGTGGGCTTTGTTGCCGGCATCGTTGCCGCCTTGTCCACCGGAGCCTCGCCTTCGGGCGACGGCGTGCAAGCCGCCGCGAGGGTCAGCGGGATCGAGATCGTCAGCACGCGCGATATCGAGTGGCGCCGGTTCGGTGGGATCATGATTGCCCAGCCTTCACTTCGCTGCGGTCGACATCGAATAGGGCCGCGCGCCCACCGCCTTGCCCCACGCCGCATTTGGCGTGGGCTGCATCGTGAAGCGGAGCGTGCCGCCCTTGCGGATTTCGGCGTCGGAAATCCAGCTTCGCGTGAGCGGTTTGCCGTTAAGCTCGACCTTGCCGACATAGCGGTTCGTGTCCGAGAGCCCGGGGGCTTCGACGGTGAAGCGCTTGCCGTCGGGCAGGGTGAGCACCGCACGGTCCACGAACGGCCGGCCGAGGACATATTGGTTCGATCCCGGCGCGACCGGATAGAAGCCGAGGCCGGTGAAGACGAGCCACGCCGACATCTGTCCGAGGTCGTCGTTGCCGGAGAGCCCGTCGGGGGCGGGCTTGTACTGACTATCGACGATCTGTTTCAGCCGCTCCTGCGTCCGCCACGGCGCGCCGGCGTAGGCGTAGAGATAGGCGACATGATGGCTCGGCTCGTTGCCGTGGATATACTGGCCGATCAGCCCCGCGATATCCTCGGCATGGCTGTAGTCGAGCTTGCTGTTGTCATAGTCGAACATCGCGTCGAGTTTGGCGATCGCCTTCGCGTCGCCGCCGAGCATTTTGAAGAGCGCGGCCTGATCCTGCGGGACGAACCACGAATATTGCCAGGCATTGCCCTCGGTATAGTCCGAGCCATAGTTGATTGCGGTCGGGTCGAACGGGGTACGGAAGCTGCCGTCGGCCTTGCGCGCGCGGAGCCAGCCGGTCTTGGCATCGAAGCTGTTGCGCCAGTAACCTGCACGCTTGGCGAAGCGCTCGGCGACGTCCTTGCGGCCGAGCTTTTCGGCCATGCGCGCGATCGTCCAGTCGTCATAGGCATATTCGACGGTCTTCGATGCGGCCTCGGGTTCGCGGTCGATCGGAACGTAGCCGAGTTTCATATAGTCGCCGAGCCCGCCATAGGGGGCGTATTCGGCGCTCGCGACCATCGCGTCGAGCGCCTCGTTGGCGTCGAAGTCGCCGACGCCCTTCATATAGGCGTCGGCGATGACCGGGACGGCGTGATAGCCGATCATCGTCCAGGTCTCACGGCCGTGAAATTGCCAGACGGGCAATATGCCGTGCGGGCTGTGCTTCCGGCTGGCGACAAGCGATTTGACGATGTCGGTGTTCGTCTGGTCGGGCTGGACGAGGGTCAGCAGCGGATGCTCGGCGCGGAAGGTGTCCCAGAGCGAAAAGGTCGAGCGGAAGGTGAAATCCTTCGCGACATGGACCTGATCGTCGGGGCCGCGGTAGCGGCCGTCGACGTCGCTCCAGACGCTCGGCGCGAGGAGGCTGTGATAGAGCGCGGTGTAGAGGTTCGTGCGCATCGGTGCGGGGGCGTCGATCTGCAGCGCGCCGAGTGCCTTGCGCCACTCGCCCTGCGTGCGCGAGCGGACCGTGTCGAAGTCGGCGCCCCCCGTTTCTTTTTCGGCGTCGTCGAGATTGGCGACGGCGCCCGCCTCGTCGACGCCCGAGAGCGCGACGCGGACCTCGAGCGGACCGCCGAGGGTGCCGAAATCGAGTCGCGCCTCGAGTGCCTTGCCGAGCTTTTCGGCGAGCGCGTCACTGCCGCGGCCGGGTCCCTGAAAGCCCTTGTACGGGATCTTCTCGTCGCGATCGAGGAAGGCGTGGCCCTTCAGCGGCGCCGAAAAGCGCATTGCGAAATAGAGCTTGCGCCCCGGCGCCCAGCCGCGCGTTTCGCGAAAGCCGGTGAGCGTGCCGTCGGGGCGGAGATGCAGCCCCGACCAGAGGATCTTGCCCGGATAGTCGTAGAGCGACGAGCGGAGGTCGAGAAGCAGATGCGCTTCCTTGCCTGCGGGGAAGGTATAGCGGTGGACGCCGGTGCGCGTGCCCGCGGTGAGTTCGGCGCGGATGCCGCTGTCGGCGAGGGTGACGGCATAATAGCCGGGGCTGGCCTTTTCGGTCGCATGGTCGAAACGCTGGCGATAGCCCGAGCCCGGCTGCTTCGGATCGCCGGGATCGAGCTTTACGTCCCCGGCCTGCGGCATGACGAGGATGTCGCCGAGGTCCGAATGGCCCGCGCCCGAGAAATGCGTGTGGCTGAACCCCTGGATCGAGGGGTCGTGATACGAATAGCCCGCAGCATGATCGTAGCAGTCGCGGATCTGGCACGTCGCGTCGGTGTCGGGCGAGAGCTGGACCATGCCGAAGGGCGCGGTCGCGCCGGGGAAGGTGTGGCCTTCGGGGCCGGTGCCGATCATCGGGTCGACGTAGCTCAATATGTCGGCCGCAGGCTGACCGGTCGCGCCGGGGATCGGGAGGGTGGCGAAGAGCAGAGCGGCGACGGCCACGGGAGTGCGTTTCATGCGCGATCTTGTGCCGCGAAGTGCGCGGACTGCCAATGCCGAATCCGGGTGTTTCGCTTTATGTGTGTTATCCGGATAAAACCCCTTGCCAAGCATGCGCTACAAATGTAGCACGCTACAAATGTAGCGCATGAGGTGATTCGGAATGTTGTCGAGCCTGCCCCCGCGAGAACGCGAAATTGTCGATGTCCTGTACGAACGCGGCGCCTCCACGGTGATCGAGATCGGCGAGGCGCTTTCCGACGAGCTGTCGGGTTCGGCGATCCGCGCGATGCTGAAGCGGCTCGAGGCGAAGGGCTTTGTGGCCCGCGAACAGTCCGAGCGCGGCTTCGTCTATGCGCCGAGCCTGTCGGACAAGGCGGCGCGCAAGTCCGCGCTGAGCCAGGTCGTGCGCGTCTTCTTCAACGGATCGCCGACGAGCGCCGCTGCCGCGCTGCTGGGCATGCAGGACGACATGAGCAACGACGAGCTGGACGAACTTGAAAAAATGATCGCGAAAGCCCGCGACGGGAGGATGCAATGATGACGACCGCCATGCTGCTGGGCCTTGCCTGGAAATCGCTGATCGTGGCCGGGCTGACGCTCGTGCTGCTCCGTCTCGCGCGCTCGCGGTCTTCGGGCGAGCGCTCGATGATCGCGCATGCCGGGCTGATCGCGCTGCTCGCGCTGCCCGCCGCGATCCTGTTCCTGCCGCAGTGGGCGCCGCTTCCCGAACATTGGTTCGGCGAAACCGGGCTCGCCGCGCATGCGTCCTCAACTGCAATGGCTTCAGGGGTGCCGGTCGTCGATCCGGGTCCCGCCGCGGCGTCAGTCCCTGCCGCGACGGAGACCGCGGGGTCGGCGCCGGCGACATTTCCCGCAATCGCCGAGTTCGCGCCCTTTCTCTATTTCATCCCGCTGGCGCTGCTGTGCGGAGTGATGCTGCTGGCGGTCGTGCGGCTGTTCGCGATGCGCGGCCGCGCCGAGGTGCTGGTCGAGGGCTCGTGGCTCTCCGCGCTGGCCGAGGCGCAGCGGCGGATGGGCTTCAAGCACGGCACCGCGCTGCTGGTGAGCAACGAACTGCGCTCGCCGATCAGCTGGGGCGTGCTGCGCCCGACGATCGTGCTGAGCCCCAAGGCGGTTGCCGCTGCGGGTGAGGCCGAAGCGATCATCGCGCACGAACTGGCGCACGTCGCGCGTCTCGACTGGGCGAAACTGCTGGGTGCCCGCATCGCCTGCGCGGTCTTCTGGTTCAATCCGCTGGTATGGATGCTCGCGCGCGAAAGCCATCAGCTGCGCGAGGAAGCCGCCGACGATGCCGTGCTGATGGCCGATATCGACGGACCCGATTATGCGACCCTGCTCGTCGGCGCGGCGCGCCACGACAATCAGGGCGCGTTGCTCGCCGCGCATGGCGTCGCGCCGGGCAAGGGCAGCCTGAAGCGCCGGATCACCCGCGTCCTCGACGGCAGCCTGAAGCGCGGCCCGGCGAGCGTGAGCTGGATGCTGATGAGCCTGGTGCTTCTGGCGGGGATTACCGCCCCGCTCGCCGCCTTCTCCGCGACCGCCGACCGCGAAGTGGCGGAAGAGGCGCGCGACGTCGCGATGGCTGCCCGCGAAACCGCGGTCGTTCATGCGCAGTCGGCGATGGCGGCAAAGGGCGATGCCGAAAAGGATGCGAAGGCGGCCGCCGCCGTCGCGGCCGCCGCGTCGCGACCGCTGAGCGCCGACGAGCTGGTCGGGATGCGCGCGGTCGGGGTCACGCCCGAATATGTCGAAAAGATGCGCGAGCATGGCGGGTCGATGGACCCCGACGACCTGATCGCCGCGAAAGCGACCGGCGTCGATCCGGCCTATATCGGGTCGATGCGCGCGATCGTTCCGGGCGCCGATCTGGGCGACCTGGTCGGGGCGAAGCAGATGGGGGTCGACGCCGCCTTTGCCCGCGACATGAAGGAGCATTTTCCCGGCGTCGATATCGACGACCTGATCGCGCTGAAGGCGATGGGCGTCGACTGCGACTTTGTGACCGACATGCGCAAGGCCGGGGTCCGCGTACGCGATCCCGACGATGCGATCGAGCTGCGCGCGACGGGCATGCACCCGCCGGGCAAGGGCGTGAAGAAAACCGCCGTGTCGCGGGACGGCGCAACGGTACGCGTCGGCCCCGGCGTGGTCGAGGCCCGCAGTGCCGACGGCCGCGTCGCGCGGATCGAGATTCCCCAGGCCCCCGCCGCCGCAAGGCCGCCGGCACCGCCGGCACCCCCCGGCACCTGACGGGCGAGCGTCCGACGCCCGGACATTCGTCCAAACCCGTCACCCGTTGATCGAACCCTGATTTTGAAATGTCGCTGCGGCGGCGAGCGATGACGCTCGTCTGGCGCACGCATGGGAGGAGTGCACCATGAAAGCCATTTATTTTGCCGCCGGCGCCGTGCTGCTGTCGGTTATCGCCTGCTCGGTCCCGAGCACCGCCGCCGACCAGCTGGTCCTGAGCGATATCGAATGGAAAGCGACGCCGGCGACCGGCAAGGGCAAGCCCCACCTGCGCGTCAGCCGCAAGCGCTCGAACAGCGACGTGTCGATCGACGGATCGCGCCGCGAACTTGCGGGCACCGAGGCGGTGCTGCGCGGTGCGACGGGCCCGGTGTCCTTCACGATCGTCCATGCATCGGGGACGCTTGCCTGTAACGGGTCGCTGAAGGGCGCTTATGACGGGGCGGGGAGCTGCCGCTTTACCGCGGATCCCGAATTCGAACGCGCGCTGGCCTCGCGCGGACTGGCACCGGAGGATCGTGACGATCTGCTCGCGATGCTGCTGGTCGATGCGACGATCGAGCTTGCCGACGGGCTGACCGCCGAGGGCGTCAAGCCGAAGGACGATGACGATCTGATTGCCGCCGCGGCGCTGAAGGTCACGCCCGCCTATGTCCGCGACCTGAAGTCCGAGGCGCTGATACTGACCGATGTCGACGATGCGATCGCGTGCAAGGCGCTCGACGTCGACGGCGCCTATGTGCGCGGGCTTGCGGCAGCGGGATACCGGAAACTCAGCGCCGATGACGTCGTCGGGATGAAGGCAATGGGCGTTTCGCCCGAATATGCGCAGGCGATCAATCGCGCGCGGGGGAGTGGTCAGTGAAATTTGTCGCAAGCCTCGCGGCGGTCGCCGCCGCGCTCTCCACCATGCCGGTCGCGGCGCAGGATACGCCGGCGCCGACCGGCGACACGCCGCCGCCCGCCGCAAGCGAGGTGCCGGCGACCGCAACCAGTACGGCCCGGCAGGTCTATACCCCCGCCGACTTCACACGCTACGCGCCGAAGAACGCCTATGACATGCTGACGCAGGTTCCGGGCTTCGCGATCCGCGACAACGAGAATCTGCGCGGGCTGGGGCAGGCGACGGGCAACGTCCTGTTCAACGGCGAACGGCCGTCGAACAAGGCCGACGACATGTACACCCAGCTGTCGCGTATCCCGGCAGAGAATGTCGAGCGGATCGAAATCGTCGATGGCGCGACGCTCGATATCCCTGGCCTGTCGGGGCAGGTGGCGAACATCGTCTATCGCGCCGACAGCTTTTCGGGACAATTTTCGTGGAAGCCGCAGTTCCGGGCGCATTACACCGATCCGCTGTTCACACGCGGCGACGTGTCGATGCGCGGGCGCGCGGGGCAGATCGAATATGAGGCGGCACTGAGCAACGACGATTCGGCGCGTAGCGGCGCAGGCGGGCCGACCCTGATCTATGACGGTACGGGCGACATCATCGAGCGCCGCCGCGATATCTGGAACACGCATTACGACACGCCGAAGCTGTCGGGGCGCATCACCTGGGATCCGCCGGGCGACACGGTCGCAAACCTGGGCGGGCAATATCAGCGCAAATACGACCGCTATTATGAGGATGGCGTGCGGATGAGCCCCGGCACGCCCGACCGCATCCGCACCGTGTACGAAAATGCCGACAGCTGGAATTACGAGGTTTCGGGCGACTATCAGTTCAAGGCCGGCCCCGGAAAGCTGAAGCTGATCGGGCTGCGCCGTTTCAGCCACGAGCCGTACAAGCAGGAGATCGTGACGACCCCGGACGGCGGTGTCGCGACCGGCGACCGCTTCCAGCAGGTCGGCGACCTCGGCGAGACGATCGCGCGCGGCGAATATCAGTGGAAGATGTTCGGCGGCGACTGGCAGCTGTCGGGCGAGGCGGCGTTCAACACGCTCGACAATGTCGCGTCGATCGCGGTCCTGGATCCCTCGGGCGCGTGGGTCGACCAGCCGTTCGAGGGCGGCACCGGCGGGGTGAGCGAGGACCGTTACGAAGGCCTCTTGAGTTTCGGGCGCAAGCTGACCGACAAGCTCAATTTCCAGATCATCGCGGGCGCCGAGCATTCGACGATCACGCAGACCGGGGTCAACGGGCTGACGCGCACCTTCTTCCGGCCGAAAGGGTCGATCTCGCTCGCCTGGACGCCGTCGGACGATTTCGACGTCTCGGTCAAGCTGCGCCGCCGCGTGCTGCAGCTTTCCTTCTATGACTTCCTTGCGCGCGCCTTCCTCAACGACGGCAACGAGAACCAGAGCAACAATGATCTGCGTCCGCAGCAGGACTGGACCTATGAGGCCGAGATCAACAAGAAGTTCGGCGCATGGGGATCGACCAAGATCAACCTCATCTATCGCGACGTCGAGGACCGCGTCGACGTGATCCCGATTGGCGAGGATGGCGAGGCGGTCGGCAATATCGCCAAGGCGAAGGCGGGGGCGATCGACTGGACCTCGACGATCAACCTCGACCCTGCGGGGCTGAAGGGTGTGAAGATCGACACGCGCGTGCTGTTCCAGAAGAGCTCGCTGCGCGATCCCTTCACCGGCGAAAAGCGCCAGTGGAGCGGATTTACCGACACGGTGATCGAGCTCAACCTGCGCCACGATATCCAGGGGAGCGACTGGGCGTGGGGGATCAATTCGAACTACGGCCACTATCAGCCGAATTACCGCCGCAACCAGAGCGACAAGGTGTGGGAAGGCCCCATCTTCGCCGACGCCTTCATCGAGAACAAGGATGTGTTCGGGCTGACCGTTCGCGCAACGCTGGGCAATTTCCTGAATGCACGCTCGAAGCGGGACCGCACGGTCTATGAGGGCATTCGCGGACAGAGCCCGATTGCCTTCGTCGAGAAGCGCAACCGGCTGATCGGACCGATCTTCGCATTATCGGTACGCGGAAAATTCTGATCGGGTCTATGGCGGGCGGATGACCGCCCGCCGGACCAAAATCTATTTCGACGGTGGCTGCCGGCCGAACCCCGGGTCGATGGAAATCGCGGTGGTCGTCGGCGGCGTCGAGACGATCGACCGTGACCTCGGCGAAGGCAGCAGCCTCGATGCCGAATGGCTGGCGCTGATCGCGGCGCTGCGGTTGGCGCGCGACCGCGGGCTGACCGATTTCGTGCTGCTCGGCGATGCTGTAGCGGTGGTGGCGCAGGCGAGCGGCAAGGCGCCGGCGCGGGGCGCGGCGGCGAAGCATGTGGCAGCGTTGCGCGAACTGGTCGGAGACGGCCCTCTACCACGCATCCGGTATATCGGGAGGGCACAGAATCTGGCCGGGATCGCGCTCGCGAAACGGCATCCGCGCTAGATTCGGCATGCGACTGCGCAATTGCCTTGGCGATCGCGCTTACATCTTGTTAGTCGGCCGACGACAAGCACGGGCGGAGCGCAAGATCGGGAATATGAGACAGCTTTATCCCCTGCCGATCCATCACAGCTGGCCGCTGTACGAACGCGAGCGCCATTTCGCGCTGGGGCAGTTGCTCGATTACTCGCTCGACGCCGAGATCGCGACCGGATCGCGCGGCGCGCACAGGATCGGCGAATGGTCGTGCGAGCTTGCCGACAACCGGCTGAGCTGGTCGAGTGAAGTCTATCATATCTTCGGCCTTCCCGACGGCGCACCGATATCGCGTGACGAGGCGGCGGGAATGTATTGCGAGGGGTCGCGGGCCGCGATGGAGAAATTGCGCGCCTATGCGATCCGGCACCGACGCGGCTTTACGCTCGATGCCGAAATCCGGCCGATGCAGGGCGAACGGCGCTGGATGCGGCTGATCGCGGAACCGGTCTGCGCGGGCGGCGCGGTCGTCAGATTGCGGGGGTTGAAGTTTCTCGTCCCCGCCGAGACTCAGCTGTAGGCGTCGATCGCCGCGAGATGCTTCGCCTTGTCGGCGTCGCTCAGGAAGGACCCCGTAAAGCTGTTGCGTGCGAGGGTGACCAGATCGGCCTTCGACAGGTCGAGCGCATCGGCGACCGCCTGATAATTGGCATTCACATAGCCGCCGAAATAGCTGGGGTCGTCGCTGTTCACCGTGGCGCGGAGACCCGCGCCCAGCATCGTCTTGAGCGGATGGTCGGCGATGTCGTCGACGACGCACAGCTTCAGGTTCGAGAGCGGACAGACGGTGAGCGTCATGCCTTCGTCGGCAAGGCGTCGCACCAGCGCGCCATCCTCAAGGCTGCGATTGCCATGGTCGATGCGGTCGACCTTCAGCAGATCGAGCGCTTCATGGACATAGGCGGGCGGGCCTTCCTCGCCGGCATGCGCGACGATCTTGAGGCCGAGCCCCTTGGCGCGCGCGAAGACGCATTCGAATTTCGACGGCGGATGGCCGACTTCGGAGGAATCGAGGCCGACGCCGTCGATGCGATCGAGGTACGGCAGCGCCGCGTCGAGGGTCGCTTCGGCGTCGGCTTCGCTGAGGTGCCGGAGGAAGCACATGATGAGCTTCGAGGTCATGCCGTAGCCGGCTTCGGCATCGTCGAGCGCGCGGGTGATTCCGTCGATCACTGTGGCGAAGACAACGCCGCGCTCGGTATGGCCCTGCGGATCGAAGAAGATTTCGATGTGCCGCACCGCGTCGGCATGCGCGCGTGCGCAATAGGCGGCGGTGAGGTCGTAGAAATCCTGCTCGCTATGGAGGACGCCCATCCCCTGATAATAGATGTCGAGGAAATCCTGCAGGTTCGAGAAGGCGTAGGCGGCGCGCACTTCCTCGACGCTGGCGAAGGGGATCGCGACGTTGTTGCGTTGGGCGAGCTCGAACATCAGTTCGGGCTCCAGCGAGCCTTCGATGTGGAGATGAAGCTCGGCCTTTGGCAGGCCGGCGATGAAGGCGGCGCGTTCGTCGCGCGAAGCGAACCCGTCAGTCATTGGGCGCTTGCTCCTCGCGCAGGATGATGGCCGCCTCGGGCTTGTGGCGGCGGATTTCCTCGATCGTCAGCCCGTCGATCTCGTGCGGGAAGATCAGCCACCGGTCGGTTTCGTGGACGAAATAATCGGGGTGCAGGTCGGTGACGTTGCGGCGCGGCTTGAACCAGACGGTCGCGATGCGGATGTCGCGCGGCATGTTGTTGCGGCAGCGCGCCCTGAGCTCGGCGATGAAGGCACGGATGCTGCGGCCGCTGTCGAAGACATCGTCGATGATGAGCAGCCGGTCCTCGGGGTTCAGCGTGTCGATGAGGTAGCCGAGCGCGAATACCCGGACATGCGGATCCTGATCGTCGATGCCTTTGTAGGAGGAGGTCCGGATCGCGATGTGGTCGCAGTGGTGGCCGTGATAGTCGAGCAGTTCCTGGACCGCGATCCCGACCGGCGCGCCTCCGCGCCAGATGCCGACGAGGTGGGTCGGTTTGAAGCCGCTATCGACGACCTGCATCCCCAGCCGCAGCGAGTCCGCGAGGAGATCATTGGCGCTGATGTAGATTTTATCGTCGCTCATGCTCCCGGATTAGTGGGCCTCTGGACATTTGTCATGCCCGACATTATGTATGGTATTGTGTATGGACATACGGGATGTGAGTCGATGACTGGCGAATTGGAAGGCCGCGAAAAATGGCTCTGGATTTATCGCACGGGGCTCCATGGGCTGTGCCCGCGCTGCGGCGAGGGCAAGATGTTCCGGCGCTGGCTGAAGGTGCAGGACCGCTGCCCGCATTGCGGGCTCGATTATGATTTCGCGGCGCCCGACGACGGTCCGGCCTTCTTCTCGCTCTGCTTCATCGCCTTTCCGCTGCTGTTCCTCGTCGTGTGGTTCGAGGTCGCGTTCAACCCGCCGTGGTGGATGCACCTGATCGTGTCGGCGCCGCTGATGGTCGTGCCGTGCCTGCTGGTGCTTCACCCGATCAAGGGCTGGCTCGTCGCGTCGCAATATGTGAACAAGGCGCAGGAAGCCGGGACCGACGCGCTGTGGGCCAAGCTGAACGCGCGCGCCAAGGGAGAGATAGCCGACGCCGATGCCTGACAGCTGGGTTCCCGATCTGACGCGCAGCCGCGGCGCCAAATATGTCGCGATCGCGGAGGCGATCGCGAGCGCGGTCGAGACCGGCGAACTGCGCAGCGGCGACCGGCTGCCGCCGCAGCGCGACCTTGCGGCGCGCCTCGGAATCGACCTGACGACGGTCACCAAGGCGTATGAGCAGGCGCGCGCGCGCGGGCTGATCGGCGCGCGCGGGCGGGCGGGAAGCTTTGTGCTGCCGCAGGATGCGATCGCTGCGGGCCCGCCGCCGCGCGATACCGGCATGAACATGCCCCCCGAGGTCGAGGGCGGAACGCTGCTTGCCACCTGGGAGCGGACCGCGAGCGCGCTGCTGCGCGCGCCCGGCGCCGGCGGGCGGTTGCACTATACGCCAGCGGGTGGGCGCGAGGCCGATCGTGCGGCGGGCGCGGCGATTTTTGGCCGGATGGGGCTGGCGAGCGACGCCGCTCAGGTAGTGGTGACGGCGGGGGCGCAGAATGCGCTGCACGCGATCGTCGGGGCGACTATGGAACACGGCGACGTCGTTGCGTGCGGGGCGCATATCTATCCGGGTTTCCGGGCGATCGCAAAGAAGGCGCGGCTGCAACTGGCGCCGATGCCGCGCGTCGAGGCCGGGGCGCTGGAAGAGCTGTGCGGCAGGCAGCGGGTGGCGGCGCTTTATGTGGTGCCGACGAACGACAATCCGACGGCCGGGACGCTGGACGAGGAGGAGCGCGCGGCTCTGGCCGGGGTCGCGCGGCGATATGGCGTGCGGATCATCGAGGATGATGCGTACGGCCAACTGCCCGAAAAGCCGCTTGCGCCGCTGTCGAGTTTTGTGCCCGAGCTCGGCTGGTATATCGCGAGCATGTCCAAGACGATCTCCCCCGCGCTGCGCGTTGCGCATGTCCGCGCGCCGTCGTTTCCGGAGGCCATGGCACTCGCGACCGAGGCGCATCATTCGGATTCCATGCCGCCGCCGCTGAATGTGGCGCTGGTGACGCGGTGGCTGGAAGATGGCAGCTACGATCGGCTGATCGCGGAAACGCGTGCCGAGGCGGTGGTACGGCTAAAGATGGCAGAGGATGTCCTGCCAGCGGAGAGTTATGCCGCCGATCCCTGCGGCTATCACCTCTGGGTGCCGCTGAAGGCGAACGTGGACGCGGGGCAAGCCGCTGCTGCTCTGCGCGCGGCCGGGTTGACGGCGATACCCGGCGGCCATTTTGCCGTGGAAGAGACCAGTGCACCAGCACTACGCGTTTCGCTCGGTGGTGCGATCGGCCGGGCTGTACTTACGGCCGGGCTGCGCGCATTGAAGGCCATGCTGGCGGAGTAAGCTGGAGGGGCGGTTTTGGGGTGGAGAGCGGACGCTCTCAATGTGCACCCCGGCGAAAGCCGGGGCCCAGTCCGCTGGTGAAATCAGGGCCCCGGCTTTCGCCGGGGTGCATGTCTCTATCGTCCGCAATCGGTCGTTAGCGGCCGATCGTCAGAATATTTGCTCCGACCTCTCGCAGGATTTGCGAACAGCTTCCAGCGCCTCGTAGAGCGCCTTGGTCTCGCCGCCCGAAACGAGGACCGACATTTTCGGGAAGCGGGTCGAGCCGTCGAGGCGAACGGTGTTGCGCCCGACGCGCTTGATCTTTCCGCCCTCGCCGATGTCGATCATATGTGCGGCGAAGCCGTTCGGGAGCAGCTTCGTCTTGAAAGCGATGTTGCAGGTCCTGACTTCGATCTCGAGGACCTTCTGGCGATCGCGGGGGCGGTCGCCCGATGCGACCGTCAATGTGCCGTTGCGGCCGAGCTCGTCGAGGATCGCGGTCGGTGCTGCGGGTGCCGTTGCCGCAAAGGCGAGGCCGAGGATCAGGCTCATTGCCTATTTCCGCGCCGCTGCGCTGGCGTCGCGGATCGCCTTGAACTCGCTGCCGTCCTTCCAGCCGGGCCATTTGCCCGAGCGCGCGAGTTCATCGCCTATCTGGTAAAAAACCTGAATGTCCTGAACCGCGCCGTCGAGGTTCCATTTGGGTCCCCATGCGTCGCACGCCTGATGGTAGCATTTGCCGGTATAGTCATCGACCCATTTCTGGCCCGCAGCCTTGCCGCCGTTCACGAGGTCCGACGCGCCGGCGATGCCCATCATCAGCAGCACGGGAACGCCGCGCTTCGCCATGCTGAAATGATCGGCGCGGTAGAAGAGGCCGCGTTCGGGGAGACTTTCGACACTGACGCTGCGGCCCTGCTTCGCGGCGAGGCGGGCGAGATCGTCTTCGAGGCTGCCCTGACCCTTGCCGACGAGGATGACGTCCTTCGCCTTGCCCGCGGTCTGCAGGATATCGAGGCCGAGGTTCGCGACGGTCTTTTCGGGCGGATAGAGCGGGTTTTGCGCATAGGCCTCCGAGCCCAGCAGCCCGCGTTCCTCGGCGGTCCAGAAGGCGAAGAGGATGCTGCGGTCGGGGGCGGAAGCGGCCTTGAAATTGCGCGCGATTTCGAAAAGGCCGGCGACGCCGAGCGCGTCGTCGTTGGCACCGGCGCGGTAGATGCGGCCCTGTTCGTCGGGCTTGCCCTCGCCATAGGCATCCCAGTGCGCGCCGTACATGACGACCTCGTCGGGGCGCTTGGTTCCGGGAATTTTGGCGAGGACATTCTGACTCTGCACGACCTCGTGCTTCACCGGGATTTCGGCTTCGAGGGTGACGCCGCGAAGATCGACGGGGCGAAAGTCGCTGCGCCGCGCCGCGACGCGGAGCTGGTTCAGGTCGAGGCCGACGTCGCCGAACAATTTGTCGGCGACATCGTGCGCGATCCAGCCCTGGAGCGCGAGGCTGGTGCGTTTTTCGGGCGGCACGACGAGGCCGTAGTTTTCGCCGCCGCCGCTCTTCACGACGTTCCAGCCGTAGCCGACGCCGTCGGTGTCGTGGACGATCAGCGCGGCGACCGCGCCGCGGCGGGCCGCTTCCTCGAACTTGTAGGTCCAGCGGCCGTAATAGGTCATCGTCTTGCCGCCGAATTTGCCCGCGACGGGCTCGTCCACCCCTGCGACGAAATCGGGGTCGTTGATCAGGAAGACCGCGACCTTGCCCTTGAGGTCGGCGCCCTTGAAATCGTCCCAGCCGCGTTCGGGGGCGCTGACGCCATAGCCGACGAAGACGAGCGGCGCGGCGGCGACCTTTGCGACGTCGTTCGGCTGGAGCGTCGAGACATAGATGTCGGTGCCCTGGACCAGCGGCTGGTAATTATGGTGGCTGGCGCGCTCGAACTGGAGCTTCACCGGCGAGCCGAGCGCGGTGTGGAGGAGCGGGACGGGCTGGGTCCAGCCGCCGTTCGTGCCCGCAGGCTCGAGCCCCAGCGCCTGCAGCCGGCCGATCAGATAGCCGATCGTGCGCTCTTCGCCGACCGTGCCGGGTGCGCGGCCCTGAAACTGGTCCGAGGCGAGGGTGCGGACGGTGTCGGTGATGTTCGCGGCGTCAATGTCCTGCGCGGCGGCGGGGGTTGCGAGGATAGCGGCGGCGAGGAGGGCGGGGCGCAAGGTCATGAAAGGCTTTCCATTGTGATTTGCGGGTGAGCCTAGCCAGCGCCGCCGGCTTTGTGAACCGCCGTGCTGTCACAGGACGGCAATCTTGCCGCCATAGCGGTCGCCTGAGCAGGAGCCTTTGCCATGGACGACAGCCTTTCCGACCTCGACCGCATCAAGGAAGAAATCGCCGACAGCTTCGACGAGGAGCTGGAGATGGAAATGGACGAAAGCCGGCTCGAGGCGCTGCTCGGCGATCTGTCGGACCATCCCGACCGCGAGGCGATCGACCGGCGCATCTATTTTCGCGAGCTGTTCCGGCTGCAGCACGAACTCGTGATCCTGCAGGATTGGGTCCAGAAACAGGGGCTGAAGGTCGCGGTGCTGTTCGAAGGGCGCGATTCCGCGGGCAAGGGCGGCGCGATCAAGCGCATCACCCAGCGGCTCAATCCGCGCGTCTGCCGCGTCGTCGCACTGCCCGCGCCGAGCGAGCGCGAGCGCAGCCAATGGTATTTCCAGCGCTATGTCCCGCACCTGCCTGCGGCGGGCGAGATCGTGCTGTTCGACCGCAGCTGGTACAATCGCGCCGGGGTCGAACGCGTGATGGGTTTCTGCACCGAGGACGAATGCGAGGAATTCTTCCGCTCGGTTCCCGAGTTCGAGCGGATGCTCGTGCGGTCGGGGATCGTTCTGCTGAAATACTGGTTTTCGATCACCGACGAGGAGCAGCAATTCCGGTTCCAGATGCGGATCCACGACCCGCTGAAGCAATGGAAGCTGTCGCCGATGGACGTCGAATCGCGGCGGCGGTGGGAGGATTATACGCGCGCGAAGGAGGACATGCTCGAGCGCACGCATATCGCCGAGGCGCCGTGGTGGCTGGTCGAGGCGGTCGACAAGAAGAAGGCGCGGCTGAACTGCATTGCGCATTTGCTGGCGCAGATTCCGTATCAGGAGGTCGAGCGGCCGGCGGTGGTGCTGCCGGCGCGGGTGCGTCACTCCGATTATGAGCGACACCCGATCCCGCCCGAAATGTATGTGCCCGAGCTGTATTAGGGTCGGCGGCGGAGCAGCAGCCAGGTCGCGACCGACGAGGTGACCGCGGCCAGCGCGGCGACGAAGGTCCCCGCCTGCGTGTGCGCGAAGGGCAGGCCGCCGGTGTTCATGCCGAAAAAGCCCGTGACGAGCGTCGCGGGCAGCAGCAGCGCGCTGATCACCGACAGGAAATAGAGATTCTGGTTGGTCCTTTGCGCCGCCTGCAGATCGAGCTCGTCGCGGAGCTGGCGAAGCTGCGCCTGTGTGCTTGCGACGTCGGTATCGAGCGCGTGGAGGCGCTGGACGTGACGTTCGGCGACGGGGGCGAACACCCCGGGCAGGTCGGGATCCTTCTCGAGCCGGACGAGCGTCGCGCGCATTCCCGAAACGAGGCGGTGAAGGCGCGCGCCGCGGCGGCGCACCGCGATAAGATCGCGGGTGGCGGGGCTCATCCTCTCGTTGAGGAATTCGTCCTCGGCGGTCTGGATATCGTGTGCGAGGCCGTGGACATGCTGGCCGAGCCCGTCGACCATGGTGCCGACGACGAGATTGAGCGCGGTCGCGCCGTCGCAGACGTCATAGCCCGCGGCGATGCGCTGGCGGATGATGTCGGCCGAGCGGATCGGATGATAGCGTCCGGTGAGCATCAGCCCCGGGGTGATGACGATATGGAGCGCGCCGATCTGCGAGGTTTCGGCGGCGTCGAAGTCGCGTTCGAAATCCTGCAGGACGAGCCCGACGATGCCGTCCTCGACCATCACCTGCTGGTGCGTTTCGCGCGCGAGCATCAGGTCGTGGATTGGCCTAGGCAGGCTGGTCGACCGTTCGAGCCAGCGTTGCGTGCGGTCGTCGGCGAGGTTGAGGTGGAGCCAGCGGAAACTCGCGTCCTCCCTGTCGTCGCATTCATCGATCAGCGTGGTGCCGTCGCCGGTTCGCGCGCAGCCCCAGACGAGCCCGGGCTGCATCACGATCGCCCCGAAATCCGGGGTGGGCGTTTCGTCCTTCGGAACCGTGGGCGTGATCCTTTAGAAGATGGCGTTGAGGATCGCGTATAGCACGCCTGCGAGCACGATCGACACCGGAAGCGTGAGTACCCAGGCCATCAGCAGGTTGCGGATCGTCGACATCTGTAGCCCCGAGCGGTTCGCGGCCATTGTGCCGGCGACGCCTGACGACAGGACGTGCGTGGTCGAGACCGGCAGGCCGAGCATGTCGGCGGCGCCGATCGTCCCCATCGCGACAAGTTCCGCCGAGGCGCCCTGCGCATAGGTGAGGTGCGACTTGCCGATCTTTTCGCCGACGGTGACGACGATGCGTTTCCAGCCGATCATCGTGCCG
This sequence comes from Sphingopyxis sp. BSN-002, assembly GCF_022024275.1. Classification (NCBI taxonomy): domain Bacteria; kingdom Pseudomonadati; phylum Pseudomonadota; class Alphaproteobacteria; order Sphingomonadales; family Sphingopyxidaceae; genus Sphingopyxis; species Sphingopyxis sp. BSN-002. The sequence continues at coordinate 1,571,134 of NZ_CP091804.1, read as the reverse complement.
AGGCCGAGCGCGAAGGCGACCGCGATCTTGACCCAGGTCGGGATAAAGCGCGTCGCGCTGTCGAGCGAGGCCTTGTAGGTGGTGAGCGCCGCGGTCTCGCTTTCGGTAAAGGTCAGCGTTTTTTCCTTGCCGAGCCGCTTGATCGCCTCCGACGCGAGATACATGTCGTTGCGCATATTTTCGGTCGCGGCGGCCGGAACCTTGGCGAGCGAACCATAGCCGCTGACCTGCGTCTCGACCTGGTCGACGAGCGCGCCGAGCGCGGGAAGCGTCGTCGGCGACAGCTTCTTGTCGGCGATATAGGCGGTGACCGCGCGGCGCGCATCCTGCGGCGAGGCGACTGCCGGGTTCGGCCCGCCGCCGTGCGCCGCAAGCGCCTGTTCGGCGGCGTTCGAGTTCACGACGAACTCCTGCACATATTTCTCGGGAACCGCGCGGTTGAGCGCATAGGCGGTCGGGACGGTGCCGATCAGGATCAGCATGATCAGGCCCATACCCTTTTGCCCGTCGTTCGAGCCGTGCGCGAAGCTGACCCCGGTGCAGGTGAAGATCAGGAGCGCCCGGATCCAGAGCGGGGGAGGCGTGTCGCCCTTCGGCGCCTCATAGAGCGTCTTGTTCCTGACCAGCACCTTCATCGCGAGGAACAGCAGCGCCGCGACGGTGAAACCGAGCAGCGGCGACAGGAGGAGTGCGTAGCCGATCTCGGTCGCCTTGCCCCAGTCGACTCCGGCGGTGCCGCTCTTGCCGTGGAGCATGGCGTTGGCGACGCCCACGCCGATGATCGAACCGATCAGCGTGTGCGACGACGAGGAGGGAATGCCGAAATACCAGGTCGCGAGATTCCAGACGATCGCCGCGATGAGCAGCGCGAACACCATCGCGAAGCCGGCATTCGAGCCGACCTGCAGGATCAGTTCGACGGGAAGGAGCGAGACGATGCCGAAGGCGACCGCGCCGGTCGAAAGCAGCACGCCGAGGAAGTTGAAGAAGCCCGACCAGACGACCGCGTAATTGGCGGGCATCGAGTTGGTATAGATGACGGTCGCGACGGCGTTCGCGGTGTCGTGGAAGCCGTTCACGAACTCGAAGCCCAGCGCGATCACCAGCGCGAGGAAGAGCAGCGCGAAGGGAAGGAGCGCAGTCGCATGGACGCCGGCGGCGGCCGCGTCGGCATAGACGCTGTAGGCGACATAGCCGAGCGCGGCGATGATCGCTGCGAGGAAGCCCATATTGCCCGCTGCGCCCAGTCCCTTGTCGAGATCGGGACGTTCGAATTCGGCATCCGGGATGCTGGCGGCGTCTGCAGTCGTGGCGTTCATGTCGGTCCTTCCCGGATTCGGTACCGTTGCGCTATGCCCTGCGGATGACATTCCTGTGACGGATGAGGGAGTTGCGTATCGCCCCCTCGCCGCCGATAGAGGCGCATCACGACTCCCCGGGAAAGGACGCACGCATGGATTTTTCGCGGCTGCAGGCATCGAGCAAGATCGGCGACGAGTGGGTTTATCCGCAGCCGCCGTGCCTGAATTTCGGCTGGCTGGAGGTCGACATCGAGGCGGGGCACCGCATCTATTGGGAAGAATATGGCAATCCCGACGGCGAGCCGGTGATGTTCCTGCACGGCGGGCCGGGCGGGGCATGTGCGCCGGTGATGGCGCGCTTCTTCGATCCGAAGCGGTATCGCGTGATCCTGTTCGACCAGCGCGGGTGCGGCAAGAGCGAGCCCAATGTCGCGGCGGCGGGTCCGGCGGCGGCGCTGCGCAACAACACGACCGCCGACCTGATCGGCGATATCGTGAAGCTGCGCGAAGAGCTGGAGATCGAGGGGCGTATGCATGTCTTCGGCGGGAGCTGGGGAAGCACGCTGGCGATGGCCTATGCGATCGCGCATCCCGGCCATTGCGCGAGCCTGATCCTGCGCGGTATTTTCCTCGGCGCGGCCGAGGATTTGCTCTATCTCTATCAGGGCAATGCCGCGACATGGGACGCGGACCCCTACGGACTGACCGCGCCGGGCGCCTATATCAACTACCCCGACGAATGGGCCGAGCTGCTGGAGGTGCTGACCCCCGACGAGCGCGGCGACGTGATGAAGTCGTACAAGGCGATCTTCGATATGGTGCCCGCGACCGATGCGGAGAAGGAGAAGCAGCTCCGCGCCGCACTGACCTGGTCACTGTGGGAGGGCGTGATCTCGAACATGGTTCCCGAGACCGCCGATACGGGGAAGTTCGGCGACGCCGATTTTGCCCTCTGCTTTGCGCAGATCGAGGCGCATTATTTCGACAACGACCTGTTTATCGAGCCGGGGCATTTCTTCGACAACATCGGCGTGCTCGCGTCGATCCCTGTGCATATCGTCCACGGTCGCTTCGACGAGGTGTGCCCGCTGACGCAGGCGTCGCGGCTGGCCGCGGCGCTGCGCGGCGTGGGTGCCGAGCCCGCGACCTATGTGGTGACCAACGCCGGGCACAGCGCGATGGAGCGCGACAATGCGCTGGCGCTGACCGCGATCATGGATGGCCTTCCGCCTCTTGACTGAATAGTCAGTTTCGGCCAATTGACCATTTAGTCAATTCGGCCGGACCCTCCGGCCGGGCCGGCCGGGAGAGCGGGATGAAGGTGCGGTTCAAGCGGGTCCGGACGGTCCTGATCCTCCTGGTTGTGCTCGCAATCGGCGCCTTTGCGGCGCTGCGCGTGCCCGCGGTGCAGGACTGGCTGTTCGTTCAGGGCGTCAAGCGCGGCATGGCGGTGCACGCCGACATGATGCCCGCGGAGGGGCATCTGAAGGTGTTGCTGTGCGGCACCTCGGCGCCGCCGCCGAGCATGGTGCGCGCAAAGGCGTGCACCGTCGTGATGGCGGGCACGCATGTCTTCGTCGTCGATACCGGACCGGGATCGGCGAACCGCCTCGGCCTGTGGCGCTTTCCTTTCGAGCGCATCGAAGGGGTGATGCTGACGCATTTCCATTCGGACCATATCGGCGATCTTGGCGAGTTCCGGATGCAGGGCTGGGTCGCGGGGCGGACCGCGCCGCTGCCGCTCTATGGTCCGACCGGGGTCGAGGAACTCGCGGCGGGGGTGAACCGGACCTATGCCGCCGATGCCGCCTATCGCGCGGGCGAACATGAGCTGGACGCCGCGGCGGCCGAGCTGGTGGCGGTTCCGTTCGGGCTGGCCGACGAGGCGCAGCGCGTGAAGCATGATGCATCGGCGATCATCTATGACAAGGACGGCCTGCGCATCACCGCGTTCCAGGTGATGCATGAGCCGGTCTATCCGGCGGTGGGATACCGGTTCGATTACAAGGGGCGCTCGGTCGTGATCTCCGGCGATACCGCGGTGTCGTCCAATCTGGTGCGCGCCGCGAAAGATGCCGACCTGCTGGTCCACGAAGGGCAGAGCGAGGCGATGCGGCAGACCTTTGCCCAGGCGCTGGCCGAGGCGGGGCGGACGAAGCTTGCCAGGGTGATCGGGCAGGTCGGGAACTATCACGTCACGCCGGTGCAGGCGGCCGAGGCAGCAAATGCTGCGAAGGTGAAACTGCTGGTGTTCAACCATATGGGGCCGATCGCACCCGACAACTGGCTGCTGCGGCAGATCTTCGCGCGCGGGCTCGCCGACGCCCGCCCGGCGTCCGGGTGGACGCTGGGGTATGACGGGATGATCCTCGACCTGCCGGTGGGGTCGAAGGAAATCGCCCGGCGGCAGGCCGGCTAGGGCGCCTCTGCACCCAGCGTCGGCGACTCCAGATCCAGTTTGCTCGCCGGGATGACGACCAGATCGGGGCGCAGCGCGCGAAGCTTGTCGATGAACTTCGCCGAATCGCCGACGATGATCAGCGAGGCGTTTTCCGGCGCGACGGCTTTCGCCGCGATTGCGTTCGCGGCCTCGGGGGTCACCGCGGCGAGGCGCGCGCTATAGGTGAGCGCGTCGGCAGGCTGCAGCCCCTGCAGGATCAGTCCCGAGACGATCGTACCATAGCCGCCGCCGGTTTCGAGCTGGCGGCCGTAGGCGCCGTCGAGAAAGGCGCGGCGCTTGGCGAGCGCGTCGGCGGTGATAGGCTCGGCTCCGAGGCGCTTGAACTCGTTCAGGAAGATTTCGGCGACTTCGGTCGCGCTCTCGTTCTTCGTCTGCGCGCTCGCGACGAGCAGCGCGGTGTCGGCGCGCGCCGGCATCGAGCTGTAGGCGCCATAGCTCAGCGCGCGCTTGCTGCGCACTTCGGTGAAGAGGCGGCCGTTCGAGCCGGCGCCGAGCACCGAATTGGCGAGAAGGAGCGACGGGTAGCCGGCGTCGCTGCGGCTGACCCCGCGTACCGCGGCGAGCACTGCGGCCTGTCCTGCGCCGGGCAGGTCGACGACGATCGTGCGCGGCGGCTGGGCCGCGCCCGCGCGCGATCCGGGCAGTGCGGGCGCCGGGCCATCGGCCTTCCAGTCGGCGAACAGGCGGGCGGCAAGCGCACTGCCGGCCGCCGGGTCGATGCCGCCGGTGACGACGACCGAGATGTTTGCGGGATGCCACCAGGTGCGGCGATACGCGACGAGGTCGTCGCGGCCGATCGCGGCGAGGCTTTTCGGCGTGCCGCCGCTCTGCCCGCCATAGGGCGCCGCGCCGTAGAGGAGGGGCTGTGCGACCATCGCGGCGATCGCGCCGGGATTGTTGAGCGCGACGCGCAGGCCGTCGGTCATGCGCTTGCGTTCGATCCCGAACTCCTCTTCGGGATAGTTCGCGCCGCGGACCACGTCGGCGAGGATCGTCCCGACCGCATCGAGGTTAGCAGCGGGCGCGGTGACCGACAGGATGCTGCCGTCGGGTGTGGCGCCGGCGGTGATCGTGGCACCGAGGCTTTCGAGCGCGGCGGCGATCTGTTCGGCCGAGCGCGTCGGCGTGCCCTTTGCGGCAAGGTCGGCGGCCATGGTGGCGACCCCGGCGCGTCCCTTCGGATCGGTCGACGAGCCGCCGCCGATCACGACGCTGAGCGTCGCGAGCGGTACTGCGCCGGTCCGCACAGCGACGACGCGGATGCCGTTGTCGAGGCGGCTTTCGGCGATCTTCGGCGGGGTGACCGCGGGCGCGGCGGTCGGCGCCGGCGGCGCTTGCCGGGCCGCCTCGGCCGCCAGCTCGTTGGGGGTACCGGTCGCGGGGGGAACGGTCGGGAAAACGGGCATCGGCCGGGGGTTGGCCCAACTCTTCGGGTCGCCGTCGCCCGCCGTGTAGCGCAGCTCGACGCGTGCCTTGGGGTCGAGATATTTCTTCGCGACGCGCGCGACGTCGGCCTTTGTCACGCGCGCGATCGCATCGAGGCGCTTGTTCGCGGCGGCGGGATCGCCGGTGAGGACGAGCGCTTCGCCGAGTTCGAAGGCGCGGCCCGAGAAGGTCTCGCGTTCGGCAAGGGTCGCGGCGAGCAGTTCGGTCTTGGCCTCGGCGAGTTCGGCGTCGGAGACCGGGGCTGCGGCGATATCCGCCAGCACCGCGTCGAGCGCGGCGGCGACCTTTTCGGGATCCTGCCCGTCGCTGAGGATCGCAAAGGGGGTGATGCCGCCGGCTTCCTCGGTAAAGTCGACGCTCGCGTCGATCTCGCTCGCCATCCCGGTGCGGACCAGCGCCTTGTGCAGCCGCGAATTTTCGCCGCGCGACAGGATCGCGTTCATCACCTCGAGCGCGGGAGTGTCGGGATTGCCCGCCCCCGGCGCCTTGTAGATCGCGCCGACGACGGGCAGCGGAACATTGGGTCCGGTCGCGTTGACGCGGCGCGGCGCCATCGGCGGCTCCTTGCCCTTGATCGCCAGCGGGATGGCCTTCGCGCGCTTCGGAATCGCGCCGAAATAATTGTCGACGAGCGACTGAAGGCGTGCCTCGTCGAAATTGCCCGCGACGATCAGCGTCGCGGTGTCGGGGCCGTAAAAGGCCTCGTGAAAGGCGCGTGCATCGTCGAGCGTCGCCGCCTCGAGGTCGGCGATCGTGCCGATCACCGGGCGGCGGTGCGGCAGGACGTCGAAGGTGTTTTCGCTGAGCGCGAAGTTGAACAGCCGGCCATAGGGCGGTGCGAGCACGCGCTGGCGCAGTTCCTCCTTCACGACGTTGCGTTCGGTCTCGAACACTTCCTTGTCGACGACGGGACGCGCCATGCGCTCGGCGTGCGTCCACAGCATCGTTTCGAGATATTGCGCGGGGACCGTCTCGTAATAATTGGTGCGGTCGAAGCTGGTCGAGGCGTTGCGCACCCCGCCGACATCCTCGGTCAGGCGGTTGATCATGTTGTAGGGCATGTTCACGGTCTTGCGGCTGAGGATATGTTCGAAGAGGTGCGCGAAGCCCGAGCGCTTTTCGGGGTCGTGCTTCGATCCGACGTCGTACCAGACCGACACCATCACATTGGGCGTGGACGTGTCCTGCAACGACAGCACGCGCAGGCCGTTCTTCAGGATGCGTTCCTTGTAGGCGATCGGCGGCACCGTGGTGGCAGCGCCGGCGGGCTTTGCGGCGGTCTGGGCATTGGCCGAAACGGCCGTCGCCAGCGCGAGCGTCGCGGCGCCCAGAAAAGGAAAGACTTTCATGAAGATGCCCCTTCGAAAATTGAGCCGGCAGACCGGTCGATGGGGGAATTTTGCGCGCGGAGCCGCGATGTCAACCACTGTTCTACGAAGTGCCGACAGGGCGGGGGCGAGGGGCGGTCCGGCGGTGCGCGACCCTTCCGCGCCAGCGCACGGAAGGGTCGTGATCGTCAGGGTGCGGGCGGGGTCCAGCCCTTCCGGTATTTCCCGAACCAGGCAAGGATTGCCGAGGCCTTGGCGGCCGATTGCGAGGGACGCGCGGCGATGCCGCCGTGGCTGGCGCCGGGTACCTTGATCAGCGCGGTCGGCACGCCGCGGAGACGCAGCGCGGTGTAATATTGCTCGGACTCGCTGACGGGGGTGCGGTAATCCTCGGCACCGACAATGACGAGCGTCGGGGTCTTTACATTGCCGACGAGCGAAAGCGGGGAGCGGGACCAGAAGAGGTCGGGCTTTTCCCACGGCTCTGCGCCGAGCCAATAGGGGCCGAAGAAGCCGGGGCCGTCGGCGGTGAGCGCCTGCGTCGTCCAGTTGATCACGGGTTTCTGCGCGACCGCGGCCTTGAACCTGTCGGTCTTGCCGACGATCCAGCTGGTCAGCACGCCGCCGCCCGAGCCGCCGGTGACGAAGAGCGCATTCGGGTCGGCGACGCCGAGTTCGACCGCGCGGTCGACGATGCTGATCAGGTCGAAATAGTCGTTGCCCGGATATTGCTTGTCGATCTCGTTCGCGAAGGCCGCGCCATAGCTGGTCGACCCGCGCGGGTTCGACGAGAGGACGGCATAGCCCGCGGCGGCGTAAAGCTGGTTGTCGGTCGAGAAATGGCCGCCATAGGCCGCGAAGGGGCCGCCGTGGATTTCGAGGATCAGCGGCACGCGCTGGCCGTCGCGATAGCCGGGGGGCAGCGTCAGCCAGCCCTCGATCGTCTTGCCGTCGTGGCTCGAGGCGACGGTGATCTTGCGCACCTCGCCCAGCGATTTGACTTCGCGGAGGGACCGGTTGAGGTCGGTCAGGATGCGCGACGATCCGCCCCGGTTAAGCTGCACCTCGGCGGGGCGCGTCGCAGTGCCGCCGGTGAAGGCGATCGCGCCGGCGTCGGAGACGGTGAAGCTGCCGCCCGTATAAGGACGATCGAGCCCGCCGCCCGAGAGGCCGGTCGCGGCGGTACGCACCGCGCCGTCGAGCCCGATGCGCGCGACCTTCGTCTCGCCATGGTCGTCATACTGCGCGTAGAGCGCCTTGCCGTCGGCCGCCCACTGGATCGCATCGACGCTGTAATCCCAGTTGCCGGTCAGGCTGCGCTTGCCCGACCCGTCGCGGTTCATAACGTAGAGCTGGCTATTCTCATAGGCGCGCATCTTGTCGTCGAAGCCGAGATACGCGATCCTGCCGCCGTCGGGCGAGACGAGCGGGTTCGCGTCGGGGCCGTTGCGGTCGGTCAGCGCGGTGACCGCGCCGCTCGCGACGTCGAGGCTGTAGACCTCGCTCTCGACCGGATCCTTTTCCCAGTCGGGCTTGCGGTTCGCGGAAAAATAGAGCGTGCGGCCGTCGCGCGACCAGCTCAGCGGGCCGCCGTCATGATAGGGGCCGAAGGTCAGCTGGCGCGGCGAGCCGCCGGTCGCGGGAACGGCGAAGATCTTCTCGAACCCGGGTTCGACGATGCCTTCGCCGTCGGCCTTGTAGGCGAGCATGTCGTGGACCTCGAGCGGGTCGGCCCATTTGGCGCCTTCGGGCTTGTTCTTCGGTGCCGAACCGAAGCCGGGACCGTCGTCCTTGACGAGCATCGTGTAGGCGATCGTGCGGCCGTCGGGCGACCAGGCGAGCGAGGAAGGCGAGGTCGGCAGGCCGGTGAGGCGTACCGCCTCGCCGCCGTTCATCCAGCGCACCCATAGCTGCGGCGCGCCGCCGGCGGTCGAAACATAGGCAAGCCGCTTGCCGTCGGGCGACCAGCGCGGCGAGAAGGTGGCGCCGTCGTTGGCACCGAGCGGGGTTTCTTCGCCGGTCGCGGTGTCGATCAGCCAGATCGAACTGACGGCGCGGTCGGTCATGATGTCGTTCGACCGGTGGACATAGGCGATGCTCCGGCCGTCGGGGCTGATTTGCGGATCGGAGGCGATCGACAGGTCGAAGAGGTCGTCCCCGGTGAAGCGGCGCTCGGGAGCGGTGCGCGCGCTGCCGGCGGCGGAGGCGGAGGTGGCAGCCGCCGGTTCTGAAGCCGGGGCTTCCTGTGCGAGAACGGGCTGGGCGGCGAGGGTGAGAAGGCTCGCGCCGAGGAAGGCGAGTTTACGCATCAGTGGGTGCCCCTTTTTCCGGTGGATGGTTGAATGTGTAACCATCCGGGGCGGGGGGTCAATCGGTGGGGACGGGAAAGGGCAACTGTTGACGCGTATCAGCCGCCGCGCGTGCATTCACCGATTATGGATTCGAGCTTGGTCTCGTCATAAGCGCCATAGTCCTTGAGGGCACCTTGCGCGGCCGCCTTGGCAACGATGCACTCGCACGTCCGGCGAGGCGCGGGCATCTCGGGCTCGAATTCTGCAGCCTTTGCAACGCAGTAATCAATGCGGGCCGCCTCCGTGCTGCTCGATGCGTCGAGTGCACCTAATTCGCCACTGGCGTCCGCAGCATTCCAAATGATGAGCGGAATACCCACGATTGCGAAGATGAGAGCGAAGCCCCTTGGTGCCTGCGTGCCTGCCATGGCGCGATCATGGCAAACACAGGTAAACAAGGCGTAATCCCAATCAACCTAGCTATCGGCAATATCAGGATTTCACCATATAGGTTATTTTCTATTGACATCGTCACGCTGTTATGGCACAAGTGTCGCATCATGAAGAATTGCGATTCGGGCCGGCGCTCTTCCGATGCGGGAGGGTGATCCGGCCTTTATGCTTTTGGAGGTCGTGGGCGATGGATGACGAGATCGGGCCGCAACATAATGGGCCGGTGCAGCGGCGGAAGCCGCGCGTGAACGGATGATCGTGACCACGACGCCGCGGGTCAACGCCGCGATGCGGCGCGTGCTGGACGCGCCGGGGGTATGCGGTGCCGCGCGAGATCGACGGCAGCATCGCGGCGACGCTGAAGACGCTGTCGCCGGTCCGGAGCATCGCGACGGTCGTGCAGACGGGGACGAGCGGCTATCGCAAGCTGGTCGCGACGGGATCGATGGGTACGGGCTGGGTCGGCGAGACCGCGGCGCGGCCCGAGACCGCGACGCGCAGCTTTGCCGAAATCGTGCCGCCGACGGGTGAGCTCTATGCCAATCCGGCGGCGAGCCAGGCGATGCTCGACGATGCGATGTTCAACGTCGAGGACTGGCTGGCCGAGCAGCTCGGCCGCGAGTTCGCGATCGCCGAGGGCAGCGCGTTCGTGAACGGCAACGGCACGAACCGGCCGAAGGGGTTCCTGACCTATACGGCGACGAACGAGATCGACAGCGTGCGCGCCTTCGGGTCGCTGCAGTATCTCGCGACGGGGACCGCGGGCGCCTTTCCGGCGTCGAACCCGCAGGACAAGCTGGTCGAGCTCGTCCATTCGCTGAAGGCGCCGTACCGGCAGGGGGCGTGCTGGGTGATGAATTCGGACACGCTGAGCCGCATCCGCAAGTTCAAGACGACCGACGGCGCCTTCATCTGGCAGCCGGGGATGGTCGAGGGGCAGGCGGCAACCTTGCTCGGCTATCCGGTGGTCGAGGCCGAGGATATGCGGTGTTCGAGGAACTGGAGCTTGCGAGTTTCGGCAACCGTATCCCGTCGCTGACCTTCGAGGTGGAGGCCGACGAGGGTGGCATCGATGCGGGGCTGGTCGGCGACGACCTGCTCGGCGAGACGGGCCGATGCCGGGGGCACTGGGCCTTTGCCGGCTTTGCCGCGTCAGGCGACCGCGTTCGCGACGCGCTGGCACCGCTGTGCGAGGTCGACCGGATTCGTCTGCAGGGCGGTCCCGATGGCTGGAGGCTCTCGCCTCCCCGAACGGAAGAGGCGGTTAGGCCAGTCCCCGGAAGGCGCTGGCCGATCCGATTCCCACGGCTGCCGCGACCAGCGAGTCGGGCGCCTGATCCTCGCTGCCGTCGTGCCAGCGAAAGGTGCAGCGCTCGCTGAAACTGCCGCCCGATCCGCGAAGCAGGTTCCCGTCGGCCCAGATGCGCCGGATCGCGCGGATCGGCCGCGAAGACAGTGCAACGGCCAGCGATACCGCATAGCTGTATTCGGTCGTCGACGGGCGCCCCTTGCCGAGAGCGGGGAAGCCGAACTGCAATGGACTTCGCGCGGCGATACCGAAATCGGGCATGTCGCGATTGCGCCGGCCGGGCGTGCCTTGCAGCCGCTCGCACCGGTGCATGGCCGGATCCGGACCGACGGCGCGGGCGGCGTTGTCGTCGGCTGGATCCGGCGCAGCAGGGCCGATGCGGGCTGGCGCGACGGCGTGGACCTGCCGCTCGGCGAAAGCCGCGAGGAATGGCGTGTCGAGCTTGTTCCTCCCTCGGCGGGCGTCGGGCCGTGGGAAACCGGCGAACCTTCGCTTTCGATCGCGGCGGCGACGATCGCGGCGCTCGCGCCGGGGCATATGCTCGCCATTCGCCAGGTGGGGGATTTCGCGCTCTCTGCGCCGCTTTTCGTACCGTTGACCTGAAGGACAAACCGATGACCGATATGCTCAAGACGGCGCGTTTTGCGCTGCCGCTGCTGGCCGTGGCGCAGGCGCAGAAGGAGGTTGTGCACAACGAGGCGCTGGCCTTGCTGGATGCGCTTGTCCATGCCGCGATCGAGAATGGTCCGCTTGCCGTCCCGCCGGCATCGCCCGCCGAGGGGCAATGCTGGCTGGTGGATACCGCAGCGACGGGCGCATGGGACGGCGAGGGCGGCAAGCTCGCCGTCTGGAGCGGTGGCGGCTGGCGTTTTGCACCGCCGCGACCGGGCATGCGGGTCGTTCGTCTGTCGGACGGCGCGTGGTTGCGTTATCATGCCGGTGCGTGGGTCGCGCCGGACGCGATTGCGAGTCCGGCGGGCGGTGTCACAATCGATTCCGAGGCGCGCTCCGCGATCGCCGCGCTGATTCTGCTCCTTGAGGCGCAGGGCATTCTGATTTCAGGCTGATTTTGCCTGTCTTCGCACGGGAAGTGCGACTTTTTGGCAACAGATTGACGATTTGTTAGCTTGCACGGAACCAAAGCGACGAGTAGGACGTCTGACGAGACGTAAATCTCAATTGAAAGGGGAATCTACTATGAGGAAGCTTGCCGTCGCTATGGCGTTGGCCTCCACTGCCCTGGCGTCGCCGGCTCTGGCGCGCGACAACTCCTGGTATGTCGGAGTTGGTGGTGGCGTGATGATCGTCGAAGACATGGATCTCGACATCGGCACGGTCAACAATGCCGGTTCGCTCGATCATCGCAAGGGCTATGATGTCGAAGGCACTGTCGGTTACGATTTCGGCGGTTTCCGCGCGGAAGTCGAAGTCGGCTACAAGGAAGCCGACATCACGTCGGGGACGTTCGCGACCCCGGGCATTCCGCAGACCGCCAACGGTTCGGGCGCAGCCTTCACCGGCGCGACCCCGCTGAACGGCGACTCGAACGCCCTCAGCTTCATGGTCAACGGTCTGCTCGACTTCGGTGACGACGATGGCCTTCAGGGCTTCATCGGCGGTGGTGCCGGTGTCGCTCGCGTTTCGGTCGAGCCGGTTTTCGCCGGTGCGTTCCTGGACGATTCGGACACGGGCTTTGCCTGGCAGGCGATCGCGGGCGTTCGCGCTCCGCTGACCAAGAACTGGGACGTCGGCCTGAAGTATCGCTTCTTCAACGCCAGCAACCTCGACCTGGTCGACCAGCTTGGCCGCGACGTTTCGACGCGCTTCCGTTCGCACTCGATCCTCGGCACGCTGACCTATAACTTCGGCGGCGCCCCGGCTCCGGTCGAAACGCCTCAGCCGCCCGCCCCGCCGCCGCCGGCTCCGCCGCCGCCGACCCCGCCGGCTCCGCCGCCGGCTCCGGTTTGCGATCCGGGTCCGTACATCGTGTACTTCGACTGGGATCAGTCGAACATCACGCCGGAAGCGGCTGCGACCCTCGACAACGCGATCAGCGCCTACAACCGTGGCTGCACCGGCCAGCAGGTCTGGCTCGCCGGTCACGCTGACCGCTCGGGTTCGGCCAAGTACAACGTCGGTCTGTCGGAACGCCGCAACACTGCGGTCCGTGGCTACCTGACGGCTCGTGGCATCTCGGATGGCTCGATCTCGTCGGAAGCGTTCGGCGAAAGCCGTCCGGCTGTTGCGACCGCCGACGGCGTCCGCAACGACCAGAACCGTCGCGTGGAAATCAAGTACGGTCCGGGTTCGGGCAACTAAGATTTCCGACCCGGTTCGGGTCAGAAGACAAAGAGGGGCGGTGCCGAAAGGTGCCGCCCTTTCTTTTTGGTACGATACCGGAGCGCCCGCGGGCGCTTTTCGTTTGCCCATTCCGCAAAATGTTATACCATATCAGAACGGGTCGGGGTTCCGGCCCATGATGCGGGACGGCATCGGGAGAGATTCTGTCCCGCCAGACAGGGAGACAGACGATGCGCAGAGCCCGCAGCCGGTTTCACCAGAGCATTTTCCGCACCGACCCCAATGGCGACCCCGCGATCAACACGACGCCGCTGATCGACGTCATGCTGGTCATGCTGGTCATGTTCATCATCACGCTGCCCCCGCCGACGCACAGCGTCGACATCACCCTGCCGATCGGCGGCCACGCCGAAGTCCGTGACGAGAATCGCGTTACGATCGACACGCACGATATCATCCGCTGGAACGGCGAGGCGGTCGATCTGGCGCAGCTCGGCCAGCTGGTGAAGGTGGCCGCCGAACGGCCCGAGCAACCCACGCTGATGTTCGAGCCCGAAGCGCGGGCGCGCTACCTGCGCGTCGACGAAGCGATAGGGGCGATCCGGCGTAATGGCGGCAGCAAGCTCGCCTTTCCGGGCATCCACCAATATGGCGGATTGATCTGACCCGCCCGGCGCGCCCGCGGGCTCAGCCGGCGGGCGCGGTTCCGGGGCGGAGATACTGCATCATATAGCCGACATAATCGGCCTTCCCGAGCGGGACGCCCATGTGGCGGAGGATCGAATAGGCCGCGACCGCGTGGAAATAGAATTGGGGCTGCGCCCAGTCGCGGAGGTAGCTGTCGGCGGTCATGTCGAACGCCATGCCGTTGGGCAGGTCGAAACCGACCGCGCGGCCGCCGTCGTTGCCGAGCGTTTCGGGGGTGATGCTGCCGAGCCATTCGATCGTCTCGGCGATCTGCGCCTGTAGTCCCGCAAAGTCGGTGGCATCGTCGGTGAGCGCCGGCGCGCCGGTTGCGCCGAGGCGGGTCGGCGCCTGCACCGCTTGCATGCAGGTGAAACGCACCTGTGTCGCGAGCGGGAACATGTCGGGGGCTAGCCGCGAGGCGATGAACTGGAGCTCGCCGACGCCGTTGTCCGCGCCCCAGGCAAGCGCCCTGTCGAGCTGGCCCGAGAGCGCGCGGAGGCCGTTGATATAGGCGGGGATGCTGAGGTCGTGGAGCGTCATGGTCATAGGGGGCTTCCTTCGAAGGATGGCGATCGGGAGTGCGCTCAGGCGGCGGCGAGATTGTCCTGGAATTGCAGGCGCGCGAGGCGGGCATAGAGACCGTCGGCGGCGACGAGCGCGTCGTGACGCCCCTCCTCGACGATGCGCCCCTCGTCCATCACGATGATGCGGTCGGCAGCGCGAACGGTGGCGAGGCGGTGTGCGATGACGATCGTCGTGCGGTCGTGCATCAGCGTTTCGAGCGCGTCCTGCACGAGCTTTTCGGACTCGGCGTCGAGTGCCGAGGTCGCCTCGTCGAGCAACAGCAGCGGCGCGCGGCGGAGGAGCGCACGGGCGATCGCGACGCGCTGGCGCTGGCCACCCGAAAGGCGCGCGCCGCCTTCGCCCATGAAGGTGTCGAGCCCGTCGGGGAGCTTGCGCAGGAACTCCTCGGCGTTGGCCGCGCGGGCGGCGTCCCAGAGCTCGTCGTCGGTGGCGAGCCAGTTGCCATAGCGCAGATTGTCGCGCGCCGAGGCGGCGAAGATCACCGTTTCCTGCGGCACCATCGCGATGCGCGCGCGCAGATGCGCGGGGTCGAGTTCGGGGAGCGGCACACCGTCGAGGCGGATCTGACCGCCCTGTGGGTCGTAGAAACGCTCGGCGAGCTGGAAAAGCGTCGACTTGCCGGCGCCCGAAGGCCCCACGATGGCGACGGTCTCGCGCGGCCGGATCGCGAGGCTGAAATCATGGAGCGCGGGGGCGTCGGGGCGGGTCGGGTAGTTGAACTCGACATGGTCGAATTCGAGCGTGCCCGTCGCGGGTTCGGGCAGCGCGCGCGGACTCGCGGGCGGGGCGATGCTCGGTTCGGCGATCAGCAGTTCGTTGAGGCGTTCGGCGGCGCCAGCGGCGCGGAGCAGATCGCCATAGACTTCGGTGAGCGCGCCGAACGCGCCCGCGACGAGGCCGCCGGTGAGGACGAAGGCGGCAATGGTACCGCCGGTGATCGTTCCCGCTGCGACGCCGGCCGCACCATACCAGAGCAGGGTGGTGATCGACCCGAACAGAAGGCCGATGACGATCGCGGTCATCGTCGCGCGGAGCCGGATGCGGCGTTTCGCGGTCGCGAAATTGGCTTCGACGGCGCTGGTGAAACGGTCGGCCTCGCGCTCCTCCTGCCCGAAGGCCTGCACGATCTTCATCGCGCCCAGTTGCTCGGCCGTTGTCGCACCGATGTCGGCGACGCGATCCTGGCTGGAGCGCGAGACATTCTGGAGGCGTCGTCCGAGCAGCACGATCGGCATGATGATGACGGGGATACCGAGCAGGATGCCGCCGGTGAGTTTCGGCGACAGCGAGAAGAGATAGACGATGCCGCCGATGCCCATGACGGCGTTGCGGAGTGCGACCGAAACCGTGGTGCCGACGGTCTGCTCGATGATCGCCGTGTCCGCTGTCATGCGCGAGGCGATTTCGGACGGGCGGTTTTCCTCGAAGAAGCCGGGGGCAAGGCGGAGCAGGTTGCGCTGTACGGCCTCGCGGATATCGGCAACGGTGCGTTCGCCGAGCCAGCTCACAAAATAGAAGCGCAGCGCCGTCGCGAGTGCGAGAATGATGACGATCAGATAGAAGAAGCGGAAATGCGGGCTTACGTCCCCGCCGCCGGCGACAAAGCCGGAATCGATCATTTCCTTGAACTGGTAAGGAATCGCGAGGGTCGCGAGCGCCGCGATGCCGAGCGCTATCGCCGCGATCAGCAACTGGAGCGGATATTGGCTGGCATGATGCCAGACCATGCGCAGGCTCGACAGCTTGCGGGGCGGGGTCGGTTTATCGGATCTGGTCGCCATTTGTCATCGCCCTAGCAGCCGTCGAGGTGCTGCTCAACGGCGCAGAATGGTGGCGCGCTTCAAGGACCATGAAGCGGTACTGTGTAAAGTGGCCGGGTAAAGGGAGCGCGGGATCGCCCGCGCTCCCTTTACGTCAGCGGTTGTCGAGCTGCGCGCGCACGGCGCGCAGGCCCGCCTGTGTGATGCGATAGGGCATGCCGTTTTGCGAGGCGATGAAGCCGCGACGGCGGAGGCGCCGGAAGAGGCCAAGCCCGCCGCTTTCGAGGACGTGCCCGTCGCGGGTGAAACAGAGTGCCTCGATCAGGCGGCCGTCTTCGTCGCGCCGGTGGCGGATCATGCCGCCCTGCGCCAGCACGTGCAGCACGCGCTGTTCCGATCTGGAAATGTTCATTGGAATATTGTCCGGGATTATATGCAGCAACAGGCGCGCCGACCCGTCAGGGGGCCGGCGGCGTTTGCGTCATCCCTTTCGCCGGGATGTTAGCGGTTGCCCGCAATCTCAGACATATTCACTCCGAAGGGCGCACCTGCGCCCGTTGTCCCATAATATTGTCGATGAAATGCGCGCGCAACGATTTTGATGCATTGCACAATGACAGCGTTTCCCTAGACTGCCTCCAAAGCAGGCGCCGGCAGAGCGCCGCCCCGGACGCAAGGAACGATTGTCACATGCTGTATCACGCCTTTGAAATGCAGAAGAGCTGGCTCGCGGGGGCGAGCGCGCTGGCGACCGCGGGCGCGCAGGTGATCCAGCATCCCGCGAACCCGCTCGGCTATTTCGGCGGCAGCCCGATGTTCGCCTCGGCGCTCGAAGTCTTTGCCCACGCTGCGGCGCCGCGCGGCAAGCCGGGGTTCGAACTCTATGAGACCGTGGTCGAGGGCGAGACGGTTCGCGTGACCGAGAAGGTCGAGGCGCGCAAGCCCTTCGGCCAGCTCAAGCATTTCAGGCACAAGGCGAGCGAGGGCAAACCCAAGCTGCTGATCGTCGCGCCGATGTCGGGCCACTACGCCACGCTGCTGCGCGGAACGGTCGAGCGGATGATTCCCGATCATGATGTCTGGATCACCGACTGGCGCGACGCGCGCAACGTGCCGCTGGAGGCCGGGCGCTTCGATCTCGACGATTATATCGACTATCTGGTTTCGTGGCTCGAGCATATCGGGCCCGGTGCGCATGTGCTGGCGGTGTGCCAGCCGTCGGTTCCGAGCCTCGCGGCGGCGGCGGTGATGGCGGCCGACAAGCACAAGTGCCGGCCGAAGACGCTGACGATGATGGGCGGCCCGATCGACACGCGCAAGGCACCGACCGCGGTCAACGAGCATGCGATGACGCGGCCCTATGCCTGGTTCCAGGAAAATGTGATCGTCACCGTCCCGGCCTGGTATCCGGGCGCTGGACGCCGCGTCTATCCGGGGTTCCTGCAGCTCGCAGGCTTCATGTCGATGAACCTCGGCAATCACATGATGAGCCATTGGGCGATGTTCAAGCATCTGGTCGATGGCGACGGCGAGAGCGCCGACAAGACCAAGGAATTTTACGACGAGTATCGCGCAGTCTGCGACATGACCGCCGAATTCTATCTGCAGACGGTCGACGTCGTGTTCCAGCGCCACCTGCTGCCGAAGGGTGAGATGCTCCATCGCGGCAAGCCGGTCGATCTGACGAAGATCGAGGATATCGCGATCCTGGCGATCGAGGGCGAGCGCGACGATATCTCGGGCATCGGCCAGACCAAGGCGGCGCTGACGCTGGCCGCGTCGCTGCCGACCGAGAAGAAGAAATATTATATGGCGAAGGCCGTCGGCCATTACGGCATCTTCAACGGCCGCAAGTGGCGCGAGGATATCGCGCCGATCGTCGAGAAATGGATCCGCGCGAACGCCTAGTGCCAGGGCGAGGTCCGGACGGCCCAGTAAACGAGATAGAGCAGCCCTGCCCACAGGAACAGGATGAAGGCCATGCCGGTGCGGCTCGACGGGCGTTCGCTCGCGGCCTCGGCGGCTGCGTGGAGTTCGGCCCAGAGCGGTGTGGCAATCAGGCGGCGGACGAGGATGAGGCCCAGCGGCACGATGATGAGGTCGTCGAGCCAGCCGAGGACCGGGATGAAGTCGGGGATGAGGTCGATCGGCGACAGCGCGTAGGCCGCGACCGCGATCGCCAGAAAGCGCGCATACCATGGAACGCGCGGGTCGCGGGCGGCGAGCCATGCGGCATGCGCCTCGACCGCGAGACGGTGGCCGAGGTCGCCGATACGTTCGGAAAGGGATTTGCCCGAAAGAGGTTTGCCGGTCATCGCGATCTACACTAGCCTTCCGGCATGGCTATCCAACTGAAAAGCGCGCGCGTCGAACGCTGGCCGGTGGCGGGGCAGTTCGTCATCAGCCGCGGCGCCAAGGATCATGTCGATGTGATCGTCGCCGAGGTGGAAGCGGACGGCGCGACAGGGCGTGGTGAGGGGACGCCGGTCTATTATCTGGGCGAGGATGCGGCAGGATGCCGCGACCAGATATTGCACGCGGCATCGCACATCGCCGAGCTCGGCGCGGCAGAGGCGCGCGCGGCGATTCAGGAAATCATGGGACCGGGTGCGGCCCGCAATGCGCTCGATTGCGCCTTATGGGACCTCGAGGCCCGCCAGCGCGGGTTGAGACTCTGGCAGCTTGCGGGGTGCGACGGACCGCCGACCGCGCGGACGACCGCCTACACGATCTCGCTCGGGACGCCGGGCGGAATGGCCGAGGCGGCGGCGACCGCCGAGGCCGATGGCTATCATCTGCTCAAGATCAAGCTCACCGGCGAGGGCGACCGGCTGCGCGTCGCCGGGGTGCGCAAGGGCGCGCCCAACGCGCGGCTGATCGTCGATGCCAACGAAAGCTGGGGCCAGGTCGACATATTGGGCGAGGCCGAGGCGCTCGCCGACATGGGGGTCGAGATGATCGAACAGCCTGTGCCGGTGGGCACCGATGCGTTGCTCGACCAGCTTTATGCACCGATCCCGTTCGTCGCCGACGAAAGCTGTCACACCGCCGCCGATGTCGCGCGGATCGGTCCCTTCTACGACGGGGTGAACATCAAGCTCGACAAGGCGGGCGGACTGACCGAGGCGCTGCGCCTCGCCGATGCGGCCGATGCGGCGGGGCTGTCGATCATGGTCGGGTGCATGCTCTGCACCAGTCTGGCGATCGGGCCGGCGTTCGTGCTGGCGCAGCGCGCGAAATGGGTCGACCTTGACGGGCCGGCATTGCTCGCGCGCGACCGCGAAGGCGGGTTCGAGTTTCGCGAAGGGCGGATTGCTCCGTCGCACTGAACTGTCCAGCGAACATTACAGTAAAGTAACTTTACTATCATGATTCCGGACTATAAGTCTGCATCATGACCGATACCTCCGAACCTCGCCACCACGACATCGTCATGCCCGCGCTGTTGCGGCACGCGCGCACAACCTATGGCGGCGCGATGCGCCGGGCGCTCGACCGGGGCGGGTTCGACGATATCCCCGCCAACGGCCTCTATGTGATCGGCGGGCTCGCGCTCGGCGCCGAGGATGTGCCACTGAGCGCGTTGATCGAGGATCTGCGGATTTCCAAACAGGCCGCGGGGCAACTTGTCGATACGCTGGTCATGCGCGGTTATCTCGAGCGACAGGTCGATCCGGAAGACCGGCGGCGGCTTATCGTCCGGCTGACCGAGCGAGGGGCGCACGCGGCTGCGGTGCAGGGCAAGGCGCGCGACGCCGTCGACGCGAAGCTCGCGACACGCGTCAGCGCCGAAGACATCGCCGCGGCGCGGCGCGTGCTGTCGGCGCTGATCGATATCGCGGTCGAAGCGCGCGAGCGCGCCGCACCCTAAAGCGCCACTTCGGCGTGCTTTCCGAGCTCGCTGCCCTTCATCGTCATGCCGGTCGCCAGCTTGAACATACCCTTCAGGCTCGGCTCCGCGGTCCAGATTTCGGCGTCTTCGAGATCGAAGCGGAGCAGGACGAGCTTCGGGTCGTCCTTGCCGCGCTCGTACCAAGCCGCGATGCTGTTGTTCCAGAGCTTGTCGAGCACCGCGCGATTGTCCTCGCGGCGGAGCGTTCCCGCGATGCAGGCATAGAGATCATGGCCCTTCGACGCGAATTGCGCCATCGCCGGGCCGCCGCCCGCGAGACGGTTGTCGGTGGCGGTGAAGAACCAGAAGGCGCTGTTGGCATCCTTGTCGAGCTGCGCATTCATCGGAATATGATGCTGCCGCTCGCCGGTCAGGCCGACCATGACATAAGGGCTGGCGTCGAGCGCCTTCCAGAATTGCTTGGTGATGTCGTCGTTCATCGGTCGAGACTCCTGCGGTCCCCCCGATGAACGATAAACGCTTGTGAATGCCCGATGTTGCGCCGTTCAGCGCGGGCGCGGCTCCGAATAGCTGACGACTTCATATTCGATCCCGTCCGGGTCGAAGAAATAGAAGCGGCGGCCGGGCTCGTAGTCGCCATGGTTGAAGGGTGTAAGGCCGACCGCCTTGACGCGCATCTCGATCGTGTCGAGGTCGTCGACCTGCACCCCGACATGGTTGAGCGGCTCGCCCTTCGGATAGCGCGTGTCGACATGCTGTCCGTCGGGGCCGGTATAGAGCGCGACATAGGCCGCGTCGCTGCCGAGGTGGATCGTCCGGCCACCATCGCGCGCCGGGCCGCGCCAGCGTTCGTGCCAGCCGAAGATCGCCGACAATATGCCCGCGGTGCGGTCGGGGTCGCTGACGGTAAGGTTCACATGTTCGATGAAGGGGTGCGTCATGGTCTTGCTTTCGTGATTCGGGTTGACGCAGCGGTGTATGAAAGCTCAAGTGAGGTTTAGATCAAGCGGAAAGCGAAGGAGCTTGTGTCATGCACCGGACCGACCTGATCGCGATCGGCGAGCTTGCGGCGCGCACCGGCGTCGCGGTGTCGGCGATCCGTTTCTACGAGGCCAAGGGCCTGCTCGAAGCTCTGCGCACCGGCGGCGGCCAGCGCCGCTTTCTGCGCGCCGACATCCGCCGCGTGTCGTTCATTCTGATCGCGCAGCAAATGGGGCTGAGCCTTGAGGAGATTGCGGGCGAACTGGCGAGCCTGCCTGCCGGTCGGACGCCGAACGCCGCCGACTGGACGCGGATCAGCACCGGCCTGCGCGCGCGGATCGATGCAGAGCTCGCGGCGCTGGCGCGGACGCGCGAACTGCTTGATCAATGCATCGGCTGCGGGTGTCTGAGCCTCAAGAAATGCGGGCTGTATAATGTGGGCGACAAGGCGGCGCAGCGCGGGGCGGGGCCGCGTTACCTGCTCGGCGACCGGGCGGGGGAGATCGCGGAGGTCTAGAGCAGCCCCGCCTGCACCCGATAGAGGTGGCTGTCGGCATATTGGACGAATTTGACGAGCGCGCCGTCCTTTGCAGTCCAGACATGGCAAAAGGGCGCCGCGACCTTGTCGTCGAGGCCGCGATAATATCCGAAGGCGACCGCGCGATCGGCACCGAGCGGGAGAAGTTCGTCCGGGATGGCGCTGAAGTCGGGAATGTCGTTCGCGATCGGGCCGAAGACATTCTGTGCGACCTCGGCGAAACCATGCCAGACGCCCCCATAGGGCATGCCCAGATTCTCGTGCCATTCGATATGCTTCAGCGCGGCATCGAGCGCGGGCATGTCGGCGGCGGCGAAGGCGTCGTACACGGCGCGGGCGGCGGAAACGGCGTCGGACATCATCTCTTCCCTTCAGGAATGACTGCTACCCGACGCGGACGCTGGCACCTCCGTCGACGGGAAGCAAGACGCCGGTGATGAAGCGCGCCTCGTCGGAAGCGAGAAAGAGTGCGGCATTGGCGGTGTCCCACGCGCTGCCCATTCCGCCCTTCAGCGGCACCATCGCGGCACGCGCGGCGCGCTGCTCGTCGAGCCCGCGGCCGTCGCGCGCGGCGGTGCCCTGGATCGCCATCGGCGTGTCCATCAGTCCGGGCAGGATCGCATTGCACCGCACGCCCTTCGACGCCGAGCCCTGCGCGGTAGCGGTGGTCAGCCGGTTGAGCGCGGCCTTCGAAATCTCATAGGCGATCATGTTCGCGCCCGCGATCGAGGCGAGCGACGAGATGTTGAGGATCACGCCGCTCTCCGCCGCGCGCATCGGCGCGAGCACCGCACGGGTGAGGCGGCGGGCGCCGGTGAAGTTGATCGCGAAGACCTGATCGAAGGCGTCGTCGGTCGCCTTGTGCGACGGGCCGTCGCCGGGCGAGCCGACCCCGACATTGTTGACGAGAATGTCGATGCGGCTCCAGCGCGCGAGCGCCGCGGCGACCAGCGTCTCGATATCGGCAAGCTGCGTGATGTCGGCGGCGTGGGCGAAGGCTGAGCCGCCCGCATCGGCAATCATCGCTGCGGTATCTTCGGCGCGTTCGGCGATGCGGTCGACGCAAAACACTTCGGCGCCCTCGCGCGCAAAGGTCAGTGCGATCGCGCGGCCGTTGCCGATCGTGTCGCCGGGCTGCTGGCCCGCACCGACGACGATCGCGACCTTGCCTGCGAGCCGGCCGGACATGGCTCAGACCGCCGGCAGGCTTTCGATCTCGGGCGCGCCGGCAAGGCAGGGGCCGAGCTTCGCGCCGAGCGAGCGGAAATGATCCGACGCGCGGTGCGCGGCGATCGCAGCCTCGTCGTCGTAGCATTCGAGCACCTTGTAGACGCCGGTCTCGGCGGTACGGAACAGCTTGTAATAGCTGTTGCCGGGTTCGTTCGCGCGGACCGCGGGGGCGAGTTCGGCGAAGACGCCTTCGAATTCTGCTTCCTTGCCGGGCAGGACGCGAAGGGTGGCAATAACTCCGATGCCGCTCATATCTCTCTCCTTTGTGTCAGGCCTTGAGGTCGGGATCGACCTCCCAGCCGTCTTCGACCTGGATGCCGAAGCTGTTCAGTATCATCGAAACCTGGGTGTACTGGCCGACCGTCATGACGAGGTCCATCCGGCCCTTGTCGCCGAGCGGCGCGAGCGCGGCCCAGCTGGTGTCGGAGACGAAGTGGTTGCTCGTGAGGTCGTCGGTCGCGCGGAGCATCGCGCGGTCGATCTCGCTCCAACCGTCCGCTTCGGGGCCGGCCTTGATGCGATCGATCTCGTCTTCGCTGAGGCCGCTGTCGAGCCCGATGCGCTTGTGCTGCGTCCACTCATAGCCCGAGCGGCAGTTGTAGCCGGTGCGCAGGATGACGAGTTCGCGGTCGCGTTCGGACAAGGCGTTGCGGCGCGACAGGATATAGCTGCCCCAGCCAAGGAACGCGGTCAGCGCTTTCGGCGCGTGTGCCAGCGTGCGGAAGATGTTGAGCACCCGTCCGCCGCCGACCTTGCCGCCGTCGGTGTCGAGGAACGGCGCCAGCGCAGCGCGCTGGTCGGCATCGAGCCGGTCGAGATCGACCGGCTCGATACGCGGAGCGTTCAGACGCAAATCAGAAGACCTCGAACAGGCCCGCTGCGCCTTGGCCGCCACCGATGCACATGGTGACGACGGCATATTTCACGCCGCGGCGCTTGCCCTCGATCAGCGCGTGGCCGACGCAGCGCGCGCCGGTCATGCCGAAGGGGTGGCCGATCGAGATCGAGCCGCCGTTGACGTTGAGCAGTTCGTTCGGAATGCCGAGCTTGTCGCGGCAATAGAGGACCTGCACGGCGAAGGCTTCGTTGAGTTCCCAAAGGCCGATGTCGTCCATCTTGAGCTCGAAGCGTTCGAGAAGCTTCGGGATCGCGAAGACGGGGCCGATGCCCATTTCGTCGGGCTCCGTGCCCGCGACCGCCATGCCGACATAACGGCCGAGCGGCTGGAGACCGCGCTTCTCGGCGACCTTGGCTTCCATCACGACGCAGGCCGACGCGCCGTCGGCGAGCTGGCTGGCGTTGCCCGCGGTGATCGTGAAGCCTTCGCCCATCACCGGCTTCAGGCTGGCGAGCCCTTCGAGCGTGGTGTCGACGCGGTTGCACTCGTCCTTGGCGGCGACGACATCCTGAAAGCTGACTTCCTTCGTTTCCTTGTTCACCACCGCCATGGTCGCGGGGCAGGCGACGATTTCGTCGTCATATTTGCCCGCGGCCTGCGCGGCGGCGGTGCGCTGCTGCGACTGGAGCGAATATTCATCCTGATACTCGCGGCTGATGTTGTAGCGCTTCGCGACGACCTCGGCGGTGCCGATCATCGGCATATAGGTGTCCTTGTGCATCGCGATCAGCTCGGCGTCGGTCTCGATGAAAACCTTGCCGCTGCCGCTGACCTTCGAGATGCTTTCGATGCCGCCGGCGACTGCGATGTCCTGACGGTCGACGATGATCTGCTTCGCGGCAGTCGCGATCGTCATCAGGCCCGACGAGCACTGGCGGTCGATCGACATGCCGGGAACGGTAACGGGGAGGCCCGAGCGCAGCGCGATCAGGCGCGCGACGTTCATCGTCTGCGATCCCTGCTGCATCGCGGCGCCGAAGACGACATCGTCGATCTCGCCGCCTTCGACCCCGGCGCGCTCGACCGCGGCGCGGACCGCATGCGCGCCCAGCGTCGGGGCGAGCGTGTTGTTGAACGAGCCGCGCGCCGCCTTGGTCAGCGGGGTGCGGGCGGTGGAAACGATGACTGCGTCACGCATGGTGGAGTTCCTTTTGCTTGGTGCCGTTTTATCTTTTCGGGGGAGGTCGGCGGATATTTGCGATCAGATGAAAAACTGCGTGATCCACTCGGCGATCAGTGCGGGCTTTTCCTCGCCTTCGATCTCGACGGTGATCTCGTTGGTCTGCTGCCACTGACCGGGGCGCTTTTCGTCGAGTTCGAGCAGCTTCACATGGCTGCGCACGCGCTTGCCCGAGCGGACGGGTGCGAGGAAGCGGACTTTGTTGCCGCCATAGTTCACGCCCATCTTGATGCCCTCGATCTTCGGGCCGTCGGTTTTCGCACCGAGCATCGGGATCAACGACAAGGTCAGGAAGCCGTGGGCGATGGTGCCGCCAAACGGGGTCAGCTTCGCCTTTTCCTCGTCGATGTGGATGAACTGGTGGTCGCCGGTCGCGTCGGCGAACTTGTTGATCATGTCCTGATCGACAAGCACCCATTCGGACGTGCCGAGATGCTCACCGACCCTGGTCTGCAGTTCCTGCGGCGTAATGGTGGCCATTGGCTATCCCCTCGATCGTTGGTTCGGGGCGCGTTCTAGGCCTGTCCTGCCGCATTGCACAAGGCCCAAGCGGGCAGGCTGCGGCGCCGTAGCGTCAGCCGGGCTTCGCGGTCTTGGCAGCGCCTGCCCTGGGCTTCGGGGACTCGGCATAGGGCATGATCATCGTCCCGTCGGGCGCGGCGGTAAAGGTCGTCTGCGTCGGATAGGCGAACTGGTAGCCGGCAGCGGCCATGGCCTCGAACAGCCGGATCGCGACGTCGGTGCGCGCGGCGACAACCGCTTCGAATTCATCGGTGAAGACGTCGAAGAGCAGTTCGAAATCGAGGCTCGACGGCCCGAAGGTGACGAAGCTCGACCGGATGAACTCCTGTCCCGCCGCCTTTACCTGTTCTTCGAGCAGCGCGGGCAGATCGCGAAGCATCGCGGGCGTGGTCTGATAGATCACGCCGATCGTGAAGGTCACACGGCGGCGATGGAGATGCGCGAAATTGGTGATCTCCTTCGCGAGCAGATTGGTGTTCGAAATCACGAGCAGCTCGCCGTTGACCGAACGCAGCCGCGTGCTCTTGAGCCCGATGCGCTCGACCGTTGCAGTGCTGGTGTCGTACTTGATCGTCTCGCCGACGCGAAACGGCCGGTCGAAGATGATCGACAGCGAGGCGAAGAGGTCCGAGAAGATGCCCTGCGCCGCAAGGCCGATCGCGATGCCGCCGATACCGAGGCCGGCAATCAGCCCGGTGACGTTCACCCCCATATTGTCGAGGATGACGATGGTCGCGACCGCAAACAGCGCGACGCTGATCAGCAGGCGG
Source organism: Sphingopyxis sp. BSN-002 (assembly GCF_022024275.1). Classification (NCBI taxonomy): domain Bacteria; kingdom Pseudomonadati; phylum Pseudomonadota; class Alphaproteobacteria; order Sphingomonadales; family Sphingopyxidaceae; genus Sphingopyxis; species Sphingopyxis sp. BSN-002. Next base: position 1,545,240 of record NZ_CP091804.1, on the reverse strand, counting down.
ATGATCCCCATCGCGTTGCTGAGCGTCTCGTTGTTCCCTTCCGCGGCGCGGCGGCCGATCAGGCCGAGGATGATCTCGCGCACCCAGATCGCGACCTGCAGCACGACCGCGACGGTGAAGACGAACTGGATGACCTGCATGATCGCGGCGGGCGGCTGCGCATAGCCCGCGACCATGCGGATCGCGACGATCGCGATGACCGCCGACTTGGTCTTGTGAATCACGCGTCCCGCGATGTGCGTCAGTGACAGATCGCCCTCGGCCGACTGCGCATGCTTCAGGGCGAAGGTGCGGATCATCGACAACAGGAAATAGATCAGGAGGCCGGCGCCGATCGCGACGCCGATCTGCAGCCAGTGGCTGTTCACCCACGCGACGCTGACATCCCAATAGTGCCGGAGGTCGGCGAGCGGATCGCTTGCCGTCGCGGTCTTCCCGGCGGCTGGTGCGACGACAGCAGTCTTGGCGGCGGTCAGAAGCGAAAAGGTCATGCGTGTCTCTTGGCGGATCAGGCGGAGCGAAGCAACGCCGCGGCACCGGGCGCGCGTTCGAGCCAGGCGAGAAAGCCGCGCTCGTAGCGCGAGAGATATCTGGTCGCCCGCGGCAGCGGCCCGGCGTCTGCGGCGAAATTTCCTCGCTCCTGCGCGGCCGCAATCATCGCCGGGTGAACATAAGCCTTGCGCGCGACCGCCGGCGTGTTGCCGAGCCGGTCGGCGACGTGCGCGAGCATCGCCTTCAGCGTCGGCGCTTCGGGTGCGCCGTGAAGAAAGGTGAACGCCTCGACGCTCGCCGACCAGGTGCGGAAATGCTTGGCGCTGAACGCGTCGCCCATCGCTTCGCGGATATAGGCATTCACGTCCCCCGACCCGACCGCGCAGAGATCGTCGCCATCCTGATACTGGAAGAGATTCTGCCCGGGCAGATCCTGCAGCCGGCGGACGAGCGTCGCCAGATTGCGATCGCTGATCGTGACATCCTTTTTCGCACCGCTTTTCGCGCGGTAGCTGAGGCGGAGCGTCCGCCCCGAGATTCTGGCGTGGCGCTGGCGCAATGTCGTCGCGCCGAAGCTCTTGTTTGCGACGGCATATTCTTCGTTGCCGACGCGGAGCGCCGCAAGATCGAGCAGCCGCACCACCGCGCCGACGATCCGTTCCTGACACAGCGTCCGCCGCGCCAGATCGTCGGCCAGCCGGGCGCGGAGCAAGGGCAGCGCATGGCCGAAGGCGGCGCAGCGGTCATATTTGTCGACCTCCTGCGCGAGGCGGAATTCGGGGTGATAGCGATATTGCTTGCGCCCGCGCGCGTCATATCCGGTGGCGAGGATATGGCCATTCGGCGCCGGGCAGAACCACGCATCCTCATAGGCGGGCGGCAGCGCGATCGCATTGAGTCGATCGATCTCGTCGCGGCCGCGAATAAGCCTGCCCCTGGCGTCGCGATACTTCCAGCCGACGCCCGAGCGCTCGCGGCTGATGCCGGGCAAGCTGTCGTCGACGTGGATCAGGCGTTCGGCAGACATGGGGCATTAGCGCCTCGCCCCCGCCGATGGTTCCCGGTCAGTGCGCGTTCGGTACGGGGTGACGCGCCGGAACCTGTGCCGGACGCGCGGTCAGCGGGCGCCATCCGGCCTCGCGTTCACGGCGGCGGACATAGGTCGACAGCCCCATTTCGAGTGCGAGCATCATGTAGATGAAGGGCTGGAACGCGATGCCGACAAAGAGCGATCCGATCATGTAGGTGACGTGGCCGTGCTGGAGCGCGGTTGCGAGCGGTGCGATCCATTGCTCCTCGGCGCGGCGGGTCTTCAGATAGCGCCGGCGCAGGCGTTCCATCTGGACGAGGCTGACACCGTGGAGCAACAGCCAGAGCGCGAGGCCGGGATAGCCCTGCTCGCCCAGCATTTCGAAATAGCTCGAATGATAGGCGCGCGAACGCTCCTCATAGACGGTCGCTTCGGACTCCTGCGGCTTGTCGGGATCATAGGTGGTGCCGCCCGCCTTTTCGACGCGGACATGGTTCTGGATATAGGCCTCGAACCCGCCGCCGAACGGATGGTCCTTCGCATATTCCCATGTCCACGCCCACACGGCGACGCGGGTCGACGCCGACTGGTCGGACTTGTGGTCGCGGATCGTTTCCATGCGTGCGGTGAAGCTCTGGGGCAGGAAGGGGATCACTGCGATCGTCAGCAACACCGCGCCCGCGACATAGAGGAAGCGGTGCTTGACCGCACGCAGCGACAGGACGGCAAGGATGACCAGACAGACCAGACCCGTACGGGCCTGGGTGCCGATCGGCAGCAGCGCGCAGGCGAAGATCAGCGCGAAGCAGAACAGCGAAACGCGCCAGTCGGGCGGAAAGATCGTGCCGTGCTTGCGATACCAGAGGATCAGCGGGATGATCGAAATGCCGACTGCCGACATGATCGAGCCTTCGTAGAGGCCGTAATTTTCGTTGAGGAGAAGTTGCAGCTGGCCGTAACCGCCGCCGCCGCCTGCGGTCTTGATGCCGCCCGCGATCGCGATCGCGCCCGCCGACAACAGCATGATCAGGATCAGCGATTCGATGCGGAGCTTGGTACGCAGCGTCAGCGGCAGGAAGATCGCCCAGACGAGCGCTTTCCATACCCAGCTCCACTTGTCCGCCGCCTCGACCGGGAAGTCGGCGTTGATCGTCGTCATCCAGCAATAGAGCAGGAGGGCGATCAGCAGGAATTGCCGCCCCGACCATCGCGTATCGCGCTTGTCGTCGACCGCGAGCCAGCCGCCGATCGCAAGTCCGAAGACGATCAGCGAGATTGGGATCGAGTTGATCAGGAAATAGCTGAGCCGCTGCGGCGCGACGATGTCGATGTAGCAGAAGCACAGGACGAACAGGAACGGCTTGCGAAAGCCGACCCCGATGAAGGCGAAGAGAAAGGCAACGAAGGCAAGGTCACGCATCGGACGGCGCGTCCTTGGCCGCGGCTTCGGCGTCGCGGTTCTGTTGCCACACCGTGCGCGGGCTGACCTCGTGGTCGAGGTCGTCACGATACAGCAGGCGCCAGAGGGCAATCGCCATCAGCACATGGGTCAGGGCAATGGAAAAATTGTCGACCATCGATATAGTTTGCCCGAAAACCCCTTATGGCCCAAGGGCCCGATGTCAGAGCCCTACGCGAGCGAGGTTGACGCCGCGTTAAGGCTTATATGTCAAAGCACTGGCCCGATGACCCGTATTCTTCACATTCTCGATCACAGCCTTCCCGCGCATAGCGGCTATACCTTTCGTACCCGCGCGCTGATGAAGGCGCAGCAGGCGAAGGGATGGGCGGTCGCGGGAGTGACCGGCGTGCGCCATCCGGTCCCCGGACCCGACGTCGAGACGGTCGACGGGCTGACCTTCTATCGCACCCCCGCGATCGCCCCCGCGCGCTCCCCGATCCGCGAGTGGCGCGAGATTGCGGCGCTTGCCGCGCGGACCGAGGCGCTGGTGGGCGAATGGCAGCCCGACCTGCTCCACGCGCATTCGCCGGTGCTCGATGGCCTCGCGGCGCTGCGCGTCGGCAAGAAGCTGGGCATTCCCGTCATCTACGAGATCCGCGCCTTCTGGGAAGATGCGGCCGTCGGCAACGGGACAGGGCGCGAGGGCGGACTGCGCTATCATCTGATCAAGCGCCTCGAAACGCACGCGGTCCGATCGGCCGACGCGGTCGCGGTGATCTGCGAGGGACTGCGTGGCGACCTGATCGCGCGCGGGATCGATCCGCAGAAGATTACCGTTTCGCCGAACGGCGTCGATCTCGACCTGTTCGGGGACCCGCCGCGGCGCGACGACCGGCTCGCGGGTGATCTGGGGCTGCATGCCGACGACGCCGTGATCGGCTTTATCGGCAGCTTCTATGATTATGAGGGCATCGACGATCTGATCGCGGCGATGCCGGCGCTCGTCGCGGCCGAACCGCGCGCGCGGCTGCTTCTTGTCGGCGGCGGGCCGATGGAGGCCGCGCTGAAGGCACAGGCGGCCGCATCGGCTGTTGCCGGTCATATCTCGTTCGTCGGCCGCGTTCCGCACGAAGAGGTCGAACGCTATTACTCGCTGATCGATATCCTTGCCTATCCGCGCAAGAAGATGCGGCTGACCGATCTCGTCACGCCGCTGAAGCCGCTGGAAGCCATGGCACAGGGCAAGCTGGTCGCCGCGTCGGACGTCGGGGGACATCGCGAGCTGATCGAGGACGGCGTCACGGGTACGCTTTTCGCGCCCGACGATCCCGCAGCGATCGCGATGGCACTGGCCGGCCTGCTCGGGGCGCGGGGAATGTGGGACGAACGACGCGCGACGGCACGTATTTTTGTCGAAAGGCATCGTAACTGGTCGTCAAACATTTTACGTTATGAACCTGTTTACCAACGGTTGCTGCGCGGCGATGCGCGCGATGCAGCCTGACGATCTGGATACGGATTTTATGGACGAGGGCAGCGAGACTATGGGGAACGGCCGCCGGGCAGCAGTGTGGAGCGTGTTGCGCCCTGCCATGCCCGCGGTAATCGGCGCTGCGGCGCTGACATTCCTCTTCGCTGCCGTCATGCCGATGGCGTGGGTCGCCGGCATCAGCTGGAACCTCTATCTCGATCGCGTCTCCGATTTCTTCCTGCCGCCCGTCGGCAATGCCGCCCGGCTGATCATGGCGCTCGGCATGGCGACGGTTGCTGCCCTGATTGCGGGCTTCGTGGCGCTGATCGTCGCGCGGCCGGGAGCCTTGGGCCTCTCCGCATTCCGGCATCGCGCGGGCCGGTCCGATGTCGGGGCTGACGACGTGCCGGTGCGCCGCCGCGCCGACCTGCACCCCGACGACCTGCCGCGCGCGCCGATCCGTGCGGGTCGCGACCTGCCCGCCGAAGGGCTGGTTCCGTCTGCCAGCGTGCTGGTCGACGAGGCATCGCATGAAGACGAGCTGGTGCTCGCCGACCTGGCTCCGGTCGAGATCGAGGAGCCCGGTACCGAACCCTGGCTGCAGCCCGCCGAACTTGCGGGGCCAGTGCTGCCGGACCCGGCCGATAATTCGCTCGGCGCGATGGTCGCCCGTTTCGAAGCCGGGCTGTCGCGTCGCCGCGTCGTCCGGGCTGCCGCGCCGGCAATCCCGATGCCCGAAGGCGTCGCGAGCGAGGGCGAGGGCGAGATCGACTTCGCGCTCGAGGCCGCGCTTGGCACGCTCCAGCGGATGAACCGTCAGGCAAACGGCTGACGCCCTGCGGTCAATCCTCGACCGTCAGTATCTCTATCCGGAAATCGCAAACATCGCCCACGCGCTCGACCGCGAGGTCTGCGACGATATGGCCGGGCAGCTGCCATTCGAGCGCCGAAAGTTGGTCCTGAAGTCCCGAAGGCATCGTGCCGCGGCAGGGAAAGATATGCCGCGCCCCGACGAAATTGGCGCTCGCCCAAGGGCGCAGAGTCGATGCGCCGACGCCGATATTGTCGGGAAGCGCTGCCGCGAGCAGGCGGGCGAGGCGATTGTGGGGGCAGCCGGGGCGGGCCGGTGCGGCGGGCGACCAGCGCATCATGCCGCGCCGCCTTCGCGAACGCGGCGGTCACCTTGCCGCGCCACGCGCCCGGCATGGAAATCGGCACGCCACAGGTTCATGAAATGCTCGACGCGGCAGATCAGCTGATGCCCGGGTTCGCGTCCGCCGCGCAGATCGCTGACGAGGCGCGGGTCGTGCACGGCAGCGCGGCCGAACACACTCGGCGGCATATGCGACTCTTTCAGGAAAGCCTCGATCCGTTGCAGCAGGCTGCGTTCCATTCCGTCCTCCTTTGCGCACCCGGATACGGGCGACTCGTCCAATAGGATATTTCCTATCTGGTTGGGGATTTCCTACTTGTCTAGGAAAATTCCTATCGCTATGGATGAAATAGGACGGACCAGCCCCCGAGGGACCAGATGACCGATTTCGACTCCGACCCGCGCGCCGCGCTCGACCGCTTGCTGGCCGAGAAGGGCATCGACTATGCGCAGCTGTCGGCGCGCATTGGGCGCAACCCGGCCTATATCCAGCAATATATCAAGCGCGGATCGCCGCGGCGGCTGGCCGAAGAGGATCGGGCGCGGATTGCGGCCTATCTGGGCGTGTCCGAATCGCTGCTCGGTGGTCCCGCGCGGCGCGTCGCGGCGACGCCCCCCGCATCGCGTGCGCAGTCGCGCGGTGCCGACATGGTGCTGGTGCCGAAGCTCGCGATCGGCGCCTCGGCAGGCGCGGGCGCGATTGCCGAAGGCGAGCCCGTCGAGGCGCAGGTCGCGTTCGATCCCAAATGGCTGCGCGACCTTGGCGCCGACCCCCGCGCGCTGAGCATCATCCGCGTCGAGGGCGATTCGATGGCGCCGACCCTGAACGACGGCGACGACATCATGGTCGATGGCGGCGATGCGGCTGCGCGGCTGCGCGACGGCATCTATGTGCTGCGGATGGACGATGTGCTGATGGTGAAGCGCATCGCGCGCGCGCCGGGGCAGGGGCGCGTGTCGGTGATCAGCGACAATCCGCACTACAGAAGCTGGGACGACCTGCCGATGGCGGCCATCCGGCTGGTCGGCCGCGTCGTCTGGACGGGACGCCGGGTGCGCTAGATCGGCTGCGCCATCACCGCTTCGATTTCATGCTCGAGCACTTCGACGCGCTCGCACTGGTCCTCGCTGCCGTTCCGGCACTTCTCGGCCGCCTTGTCGCGCTGGCGCGAGAGCTTGCCGAGCTTTTCCTCGCGCTCGCGCATCGCGCGGCCGCGGTTGCGATCGGATTCGTCCTGGCTCGTCGTTGTCCAGTCGGCGACCTGACCGACCGCCTTTACGGGCGCGGTGACGACCGACTTCACCGCACTGACGCACCCGCCGAGCAGCGGCGCGGTCAAGAGGACGAGCAACAGGACGCGCATGAAAAATCTCCCTCGGCGGCTAATCCCCATCGCATAGGCGCCGTCGCCTGAACAGCGGATTGCGATGGATCGTCCGCGCCGCGCGACCTTGTGTCACATCACTGAAACAAATGGTTAAATTGGTCTTTACCATGTGTGCGTAGGTCTCCCCGGCATCCAGGCACCCCCACGCCAAAGAGAGACCGATGAACCCTGTACCGCTTACCCTCGAGCCGGCGTCCGGCCATGCGATCGCGATCGGATCGGACGCGCGCCTTTCGGAAGTGATCGAGGCGTTTCGCGGTCATCCCGAATTGCGCCTGCTCGCCGTCCTCGACGATGGCGGCGCGCCGGTCGGGATCATCCGCGAGCAGCGCGTTCGCGAATTGCTTTTCTGTCCCTACTGGTTCTCGCTGATGCAGAATCCGACGATCGGCGGATCGATCGCTTCGATGATCGAACCCTGTCTCACCGCCGATATCGGGGAATCGACCGCGAGCCTGCTCGGCCGCGTGTCGCGCGCGAATAATCCGGACGGTTTGCTTCTGACCGATGGCGGGCGCTTCGTCGAAACGCTCGACGGCGTCCAGCTCGCGCGGCTGGCAATGATGCGCGAGGTCGAACTGGCGCGCGAGCGTGCCGACCGCGTGGCAATGGTCGACGACGCGGGGCGGCGCTTCCAGCAGGACATTGCCGCGCTGACAGCGAACCTGTCCGAGACGGCGCGCGAGGTCGAAGGCGTCGCACGCATCCTGTCCGAACGTGCCGAGCATACGGGGCGCGACGCGCTGTCGGTCGCCGGTGCGACCGCGCAGACGCTGGCGGGTCTGCAGGAACTCGGCGACCGCGGCCATGCCCTTGCGGCCAGTATGGCGCGGATCGTCGGCGACGGCACGCGCGCACGCGCGGTGCGCCATGACGCGCACCAGAAGGTCAAACAGGCCGGCGGCCGCGCCGCGGTCCTGCAGGAGGCGAGCCGGTCGATCGAGCAGATGCTCGCGCTGATTATCGACATGGCAAGCCGGACCAACATGCTCGCGCTCAATGCAGGGATCGAGGCGGCGCGCGCCGGCGATGCCGGGCGGGGCTTCGCGGTCGTGGCGGCGGAGGTCAAGTCGCTGGCGAGCCAGACGCGTACGGCGGCAACCGATATCACCCCCTTTATCGAACGGATCCGCGAGATCGTGGGGCAGGTCGCCGACGGCTTTCGCGAGGTCGAACGCGCGATCGATGCGAACAATGATTTCTCCGACACGATCGACCAGGCGGTCGACGGCCAGAGCGCGACGAGCCTGTCGATCGCAAGCTATGTCGAGCAGGCGGTATTCGCCGGACGCGAAATCGACACGCGCGTGCAGCACATCAGCCGCGGCGCATCGGCGGTCGGCGAGGGTGCGGCGGCGCTCGGCGAGCTGTCGTCCGATCTCAATCGTGCGGCGCAATCGCTGCACCAGCGCGCGCAAAGCTTTGTCCGGACGGTCGCAGCGGCCTGATTCCAAGGACTTGCGGTAAACGGCAACGCTGCTAGATTCGCCTTCGCGCCGACGGCGTCATGGCCGCCGGTGGGAGGGAGGGTCTTATGACGAATGTGCAAAAGGGCTTGGCCGAATTTATCGGCACGTTCTGGCTCGTCTTCGGCGGGTGCGGCAGCGCGGTTCTGGCCGCCGCCTTTCCCGATGTCGGTATCGGGCTGCTTGGCGTTTCGCTGGCGTTCGGTTTGACTGTCGTCACGATGGCTTATGCCATCGGCCATATTTCGGGGTGTCATCTGAACCCCGCGGTCACGGTCGGCCTGTGGGCTGGCGGACGCTTCGAGGCGCGCGATATTCCGCTTTATGTGGTGGCGCAGGTGCTGGGCGCGATCGTCGCAGCCTTCCTGCTGCTGTACGTCGCGCAGGGCAGCCCGACCTATGATCTCGCGACGAACGGGCTCGCGGCCAACGGCTTCGGCGAGCATTCGCCCGGCAAATATGACATGATCGCAGGTCTGACGATCGAGATCGTGCTGACGGCGGCGTTCCTGTGGATCATCATGGGCTCGACCGACGGCCGCGCGCCTGCCGGTTTCGCGCCGATCGCGATCGGGCTCGGGCTGACGCTGATCCACCTCATCTCGATTCCGGTGACGAACACCTCGGTCAATCCGGCCCGCAGCACCGGTCCGGCGCTGGTCGTCGGCGGCTGGGCGATCCAGCAATTGTGGCTTTTCTGGGTCGCGCCGTTGATCGGCGGGGCGCTCGGCGGATGGCTGTACAAGACCGTCGGTGCCGACGCTTTCCGGAAACCCGATATCGAGGGCGAATAAAGGGGGCGGCCGACGGAGGCCTGCCTCCGCCGGTCTATTTCAGCAGGTCGAGCGCGAAGGCGCGGACTTCGTCGGCCATGTCGGGCCGCTCGAGCGCGATCGCCAGATTGGCCTGGATATAGCCGGCCTTCGATCCGCAGTCGTAACGCGCGCCGTCGAAGGTCACGGCGTGAAAGGGCTGGTTGCCGATCATCGTCGCCATCGCGTCGGTGAGCTGGATTTCTCCCCCGGCACCCTTTTCCTGATTTTCGAGCACGCGCATGACTTCGGGCTGGAGGATATAGCGGCCCGAGATGATCAGGTTCGAGGGCGCCTCCTCGGCCTTCGGCTTTTCGACAAGGCCGGTCACCTCGGTCAGCGCGCCCTCGCTTTTGCCCGGCGCGATCACGCCATAGCTCGACACCTGCTCGTGCGGCACCTCGAGGACCGAGATCAGGTTGCCGCCGACCTTGTGATAGGCGTCGACCATCTGCTTCATGCAACCCGGCGAACCGTGCATGAACTCGTCGGGCAGGAAGATCGCGAAGGGTTCGTCGCCGACGATGTCGCGCGCGCACCATATCGCGTGACCGAGCCCCATCGGCTCCTGCTGGCGGACATAGGCGCAATTGCCGGGGCCGAGGCGGGTCGCCTCGAGGACCGAAATGTCGCGTCCGCGTTCGGACATCGTCTTTTCAAGCTCGAACGCGATGTCGAAATGATCCTCGATCGCGCCTTTGCCGCGGCCGGTGACGAAAATCATCTGTTCGATCCCCGCCTCGACCGCCTCGTCGACCGCGTACTGGATCAGCGGGCGGTCGACGACGGGCAGCATCTCCTTCGGGATCGCCTTTGTCGCAGGGAGAAAGCGCGTGCCGAGGCCGGCCACGGGAAATACGGCTTTGCGGATCGGTTTCATGCCGGGCCTTCTAGCGGGGAGGGCAGGGAGAGGAAAGGCGTGGCTGAAGAGTGCGTCAGGGCGGGGTGACGATGACGACGACGCGGCGATTGTCCTGCCGTCCCTCGGGGGTATTGTTCGGGGACAGGGGCAGGGTCTCGCCGCGGCCGACGATCTGGTCGGGCGTAAAGCGCATCCCGCCTTCCTGCAGCGGCGCAGCCACAGCCTGCGCCCGCGCCAGCGACAGCGTCTGGTTGTAGGCGGCGCTACCGGTCGAGTCGGTGTGCCCCTCGACCCTGGCTGTCGTGATGTCGACCGCCACGAGATTGCGGCCCATTGCCGCAAGGCGCGTGAGCTGGTCGGGAAGCAGGGCACTCTGGTCCGACGCGAAGAGCAGGCGTTCGTTGAGGGTCAGCTCCCATCCGGCGCTGGCTTCGACGAAACCTTCGGTCTTGAGCGCCGCGACCTGGGCGGGACTGAAACCCGTCGGGGCGGGCATGCTCTGGCACGCCGCGAGAAACGCGCCGACCAGGGTCATCAATATCAGGCGGATGGGGGGAAGCTTGGGGGTCACAGCAAATCTCCGCGGATAATCATATCTTGGGCCGGTTGACCATCTTGTCGGCATACATGGCGGCATCGGCGATCGTGAGCAGCGCCGTCGCATCGGCGCCATGGTCGGGGTAGACGGCCACGCCGACGCTGATCCGCAGGCGATACTCGCCGCCGCCGGGCAGGGTGACGGGCTGCGACACGCTGCTCTGGATGCGTGCGGCAAGCGTCTCGGGCGCGATGTCCGGATCGAGCGGGTCGATGATGACGATAAACTCGTCGCCGCCGATCCGCGCCGCGAAATCGCCCTTGCGCAGCGTTTCCTTGATCCGCGCCGACAGGGCGACGAGCAACGCGTCGCCGGCGCGGTGGCCATGGTTGTCGTTCGCCGCCTTGAAATTGTCGGCGTCGACGAAAAGCACCGCGAAGCGTTCGCCGCGCTGCTTCGCCGACTGGATGCGCAGCGCGAGCTGTTCGTCGAAAGCGGAACGGTTCGGCATCGCGGTCAGCATGTCGTGCGAGGCGCGGTGCGCGAGCAGCGCCTTTTCGCTTTCCATCGTGCCCTGCCAGCCCTGCAATTCGTCGAGCAGCGCGTTGATGTCGCCGCCCAGGCGGTCGAGTTCTGCGATGCCGAGCGGCTGTACCCGCTTGTCGAAGCGGCGATGGAGGCGCACGTCGTGCGCGACGGTCGCGATCTCGTTCAGCGGTTTGACCAGCTCATATTCGAACCGCCGGGCAAGGACGATCGTCCCCAATGCGGTCACCAGCAGGCAGCCGAGCCCGGCGAGCAGGCCGAGCCGCACATAGTCGATCAGCGTCGAGCTGTCGCCCCAGACTTCGATCCGTCCGATTACCGATCCGTTCCGCTGTACGGTCGCGGCGAAAGGCCTGGGAAAGAAGAGGCTCGTAAGCAGCGGTGCGGGGTCGCCGACCGGCGATGTCCATTCGGAAAGGGCGCGGCCACGGTCGTCGAGCACGCGAAGCCGCGCGATGCCGGGAATGCGCATCAGCGGTTCCAGCCCCTCGCGCGCCGCTTGCGGGTCGTTGAAGACGAGCGCGGGCTCGACGCCATACGCACCGAGGCGCGCGGCGAGTTCCATGTTGCGGTCGGCGTAACCGCGCAGCGTCGTGACGCCGGCGAGCAGGATCGTCGCACCCGACAGCGCGACTGCGAACAGCGTGATGCCGAAGTGGAAGCGCGACAGCAGCTTCTGCAGCGTCGTGCGCGGGGCGGTGCGTTCGCTCATCGTCCGCCTCCGTCGCTGCCGATCTTGAGGACGCGCGGATCCACGCGGAGCGTCCCGCGCCCGATGGCATCGAGATTGACCGAGAAGCTGACACTGCCGGTTCGCCCGGAAAGGCAGAACATCGCACCGAAGCTGCAGTTCGGGTCGTCGTCGGTTATCGTCAGCACCGGACGGCCACGTACCCAGGCAATCAGCCGCTGCCGATCGGCAACCGGCATCTGACCGAGGAATATGATGTCGCAATTGCCGCCGCCGGTGACGCCTGCGGCCGTCATGCGGCGGACGCTGATGGCGGGCCCGCCCGCCACGGCCGGTGCGATGCGATCGGTAAGGCGCGGGTCTCCCACGATGCACATCGTGCGCGCGGCTCCGGGCCGTTCGCCCGGCCATTTCGCGTAGCTGATGATCCCGCCGAGCACACGGTTGACGCCGCGCGTCGTCCCGTCGGCGCCGCCCTCGACGATCGTCTGGCTGGCCGACTGGATCGCCAGCTGTGGTGCCGCGAACGACGATCCCATCAGAAACAGCGAAACCAACAACGGACAGCGACCCCCAACTGCGCCTGGACGTTGATCCTGCCTCCAGACGGGCGCGTCCGCTAGTCTAAACCGCCGTCAAGTCAAGGAAAAGCGGCTATATGCCGCCATTTTGCAACAATATTGCCGCCGATCCGGTCTTTGTGTCAGAACCTAATCGGCACGCAATCGTTCGGCGAAGCCCTTGCGCAGCTTCGCGAGCTTGGGGGGGATGACAGCCATGCAATAGGGATTGCGCTGGCCTTCGCCCTCCCAATAGGATTGATGATAATCCTCGGCCGGATACCAGGTCGCCGGCGGTTCGATGGCCGTGACGATCGGGGTCGGCCAGTCGCCCTGCGCGCGTTCGATTCCCGCGCGGGCCGCGTCCCTCTGCGCATCGTCGAGGGGGAAGATCGCGCTGCGATACTGGGTGCCGATGTCGTTGCCCTGCCGGTTGAGCGTCGTCGGATCGTGCGTCGCGAAATGGACGTCGAGCAGATCGTCATAGGAAATGACGGCGGGATCGAAAGTGATGCGGATCGCCTCGGCATGGCCGGTGTCGCCGCTGCAGACCTGCTTGTAGGTCGGATTGGCGACGCTGCCGCCGATATAGCCGCTCTCGACGCTTTCGACGCCCGCGAGCGACTGAAAAACGGCCTCGGTGCACCAGAAGCAGCCGCCGGCAAAGATTGCGGTTTCACGGGTCATGGGATCATCCTCTAAAAGGGGAAGGAGCTGCCCGTCAGATAGGAAGCGGCCCCGGCTATTCCAAGGGCGGAGGATTGGCGATGAGCGGGGGTTCGAGCGGGCGTCCGGCCGCGCGGGCGGTGTCGATCGCGCGAATCTCGGCCTCGAACGAGGCGACCCGGTCCTTCCAGCGGGGATGCGTGCCCGGCTGAAACCAGGGTTTGCCCTTGCGCTGACCGAAGCGCGTCCAGAAGTGCACGGCGGCATGCGGATCGTAACCGGCGTTCGCGAGCAGCCATATGCTGAGCCGGTCGGCCTCGATCTCCGTCTGCCGGAACAGGCGCGCGCTGCGGCCGAGCTGTTTGCCGAGCCCGCGATCGACGCCCGCGGCATCGAGACGGGTGCGGTGGCGGAGGATATTGTGCGAAAGCTCATGCGCGATCGCGGCAGCCAGCTCTTCATCATTGGCGGCGAAGTCGGCGAGCCCGGCGTCGACATAGACGGCGCGGCCGTCGGCGACCGCGCCTTCGCGGCGCCGGTCCTCGACCCGAAAATCGCTCGCGCAACCGGCGACCGGCGTGACGGTCCAGCGCCTGCCGTCGCCTTCGATGCGGGCGGGCGCTGTCGGCAGCGCCGCGAACAGCATCTCGATCGCGGTGATCCTTGCGAACGGGTCGTCGCCTTCGCCGGCCGCGACGGCGCGATCGTTGATACGCGTGACGGGCGCGCCGATGCGGATGCCCGCCATTGCGGCCGGGGAGCCGGGAGCGATGGCGGCGACATAGGGCGCGTCGAGTTCGCCAACGCCATAGACGGTGTGAAGCGCGGTGCGCCCCGCGGCCGGATAGAGGCGCGGATCGCCCCAGATCCATCCGAACTGCGGCTGCTGCACCGGGCACCACGCGGCATTGGCGGTGGTCAGCCGAAAGCCGATCGTGGCGACCCGCGCCTCCTGCGCGGCGAGCGCCGCAACGGGTGAAGCGGCGTCCGCGGCGGCGAACGCCGGTCCCGATGCGGCAAGACAGAGCGCGGTCAGCGTGAAGCGGAAGGGCCAAAACATCGCGGCGACTTAACAAGCGTTGGCTGTCGCCACCATGAAATTCGGGGACGCTGCGCGGCGCCCCAGCAAGCTCTTGCCTATCGCCGGGCAAGCGCCGATAGGGCGGGCGATGACGAAAGCTTCCAATCCCCGTCCCGCCGCGCTTGCCCGCTGGCTGTGGGCGGTCGCGCTGCTGGTGATCGGCGTGGTCGCCGTCGGCGGCATTACCCGCCTGACCGAGTCGGGCCTGTCGATCACCGAGTGGAAGCCGGTGTCGGGCGTCCTGCCGCCGCTGACCGAGGCCGGATGGCAGGCCGAGTTCGAGAAGTACAAGCAGATCCCCGAATATAAGGCGATCAACCTCGGCATGACGCTCGACGGATTCAAGGCCATCTTCTTCTGGGAGTGGCTGCACCGGATCCTCGGCCGCCTCGTCGGTATGGCGCTGCTCGTGCCGCTCGCCTGGTTCGCCTGGCGACGCGCGGTGCCGAAGGGCTATGGCTGGCGGTTGTTCGCGCTCGCCGCGCTTGTGGGGCTGCAGGGCGCGATCGGGTGGTGGATGGTCGCATCGGGACTGGAATATCGCACCGATGTCAGTCACTTCCGGCTTGCGACGCACCTTCTGACGGCATTGTTCCTGCTCGCGGGGCTTGTCTGGACGGCGCGCGACCTGTCGTTGCTCGCGCGGGATCCCGCGGCAAGGCCGGCGCGGCTGACCGGAACCGCGGCGCTGGTCATCGCGATCCTGTTCGTCCAGCTGCTCCTCGGCGCGTGGGTCGCGGGGCTCAACGCCGGCTATGTCGCGAGCACTTGGCCCTTGATGAACGATCATTTCGTCCCCGAAGGCATCGACTGGTCGGGCGGGGCCTGGATGGCGATCACCAATGATCCTTTCCTGATCCACTTCCTGCATCGCTGGTGGTCGTGGATGGCGGCGCTGGCGCTGGTGCTGCTTGCGCGCACGCTCGGGCGTCGCGGGGCGCGGACCGAAGCGACGTTCCTTCTGCTGGTGGTGGCCGCGCAGATGACGCTCGGCATCCTGACCGTCGTTACCGGCGTGTCGATGTGGATCGCGGTGCTCCATCAGGTGACGGGCGCCGTTCTTGTCGCCGTCGTGGCAGCATCGCTGCACCGTCTGGGGCGCTTGCCGGCATGATCGTGGCGGCGTTGCTGCTGCTCGCGGCAGAACCCGCCGTTGCCATTCCCGCGCCCTCGACAATATTTCCCGCGCCGGTGCAGTTCGCACCGCCGCTTGGCCAGCCGATGACCTATCGCGTCACGACGCGGCGCCTTGCCCGCGACGGCTCGATGACGAATTATTCGATCGTCTATGCACTGCGGTGGGAGCGCGTCGGGCGCGGCGTGCAGCTGGTCGCAACGTTACAGCGTGTCGAATCGGATGCCCGGCCCGAGCTTGCGGGGATGGTAGCCAGGCTGCTTCAGCCGCTGGTCGGGCAGGACATGACCTATCTGGTCGCTCCCGACGGAGGCCGGATCGATCTCGTCGATCCAGAGGGGCTGTGGCAGCGCGTTCTGGGGACAACGCAGGACTTGGGCGCGGCTTCGGGGCAGGCGGAGGCGCGTCAGATGGCGGCGATCCTCGCCGGGCTTTCCGCCGCCGAACGTGACAGGCTCGCGACCTCGGACATTCGCGCCCTTGTGGCGGGGGCCAATCCGATCCCGCCCGCAGGCGAGGGCGTGACGATCGCGCAGGACGGGGGCATCAGGACGGTCATCAGGCGCGAACGGGCCGAGACGCCCGATGCGAAGCCGCTGGAGATCGAGCTCGGCTGGCGGATCGATACCGCGACGGGGCTGGTGGTCGAGGAGCGGCGCCGGAGCTGGACCGATGATGCGGCCGCCGGACGAAAGCTGGTCGAGGAACGTATTCGCGCGCTCGAACCGCTTCCCCGAAACTGAAAGGTATCATGATACCCGTCAGGAAAGCCGCCCTGCAGTTGACTTTCTGGATAAGTTTCGCCATTGGCCCGCTCCGAAGCGCCGCTTCGTCCGTTCGGGACTGGCGGCGCGGTTTGTTTCGGGGCGGCCGGCAATAAGGCCGGGGCGCTCCGGTCCATATCTGTCAAGGAGCGTGCCATGAAGGCGCTGACCAAGACGACCGCCTCGGCGAACGCCGGTACGGTCGAAAAGAAATGGGTGCTGATCGACGCCGACGGTCTCGTCGTGGGCCGCGTCGCTTCGATCATCGCCAACATCCTGCGCGGCAAGCACAAGCCGTCGTTCACCCCGCACGTCGATTGCGGTGACAATGTCATCGTCATCAACGCCGAGAAGGTGGCGTTCACCGGCAAGAAGCTGCAGGACAAGCGGTACTACAAGCACACCGGCTATGCTGGCGGCATCAAGGAAACCAGCCCCCAGAAGGTTCTGGAAGGCCGTTTCCCCGAGCGCGTGCTCGAAAAGGCCGTCGAACGCATGATCCCGCGCGGCCCGCTTGGCCGCCAGCAGATGCGCAACCTGCGCATCTTCGCGGGCACCGAACATCCGCACGAAGGGCAGAGCCCCGAAGTGATCGACGTCGCGTCGATGAACCGCAAGAACAAGGTGGGTGCATAATGGCTGACGAACAGACCATGACCGATCTCAAGGATCTCGCCGGCGCCGTCGAAGGCACCGTCGCTCCGGCAACGCCGACCGCGCCGCTGCGCGAGAAGGTCGTCGACAAGCAGGGCCGCGCCTATGCGACCGGCCGCCGCAAGGACGCCGTCGCCCGCGTGTGGGTCAAGCCCGGCACGGGCAAGATCACCGTCAACGGCCGCGACCAGGAAGTCTATTTCGCACGTCCGACGCTGCGTCTCGTCATCAACCAGCCGTTCGGCCTGACCGATCGCACGGGTCAGTATGACGTGATTGCGACCGTCAAGGGCGGCGGCCTGTCGGGCCAGGCCGGAGCGGTTCTGCACGGCATCGCACAGGCGCTGACCCGCTTCGAACCGGCGCTGCGTAGCCCGGTCAAGGCGGCTGGCTTCCTGACCCGCGACAGCCGCGCGGTCGAGCGCAAGAAGTACGGCAAGGCCAAGGCCCGCCGCAGCTTCCAGTTCTCGAAGCGCTAAGTTTCTTCCGCCGACGGGCGGAGAAAGGAAGGGCGGTCCGGCGACGGGCCGCCCTTTTTCGTGCGTATGACAGCGCTGGAATCGGCTCGTCGCAAAGGGGTTAACGACCTCTAACCATATATTGTGTAATTTTTACGTACGGTTAAGCTGCTCCCATGTCGCCGAGTCCCCGACCCGGACGAGGCGTCACCAAACTACGGGGGTAGTATATGAATAAGTTTGATTTTTCGCGGCGCATGCGCCGCGGAGGCCTAATGGCGTCGGTGTGCGTTGCGGGCCTGATGCAGGCTGCGCCTGCCTTTGCCCAAGATAGCGGCATCGCGCCGGTGACCCGCGACGACATCATCGCCAGCATCCAGCCGGAGGCGCAGAGCGGCGCCGGCTATATCACTGCCACCGATCCCGAGCCGCAAGCACGGCTTCTCCCGACCGGTCCGGGCGCCACGATCATCAAGGTCGATCCCGAACCCGAAATCCTGATCGCCAATCCGGGTACGCCGACGACGGCGCGCGATCCGAACAACATCACCGGCATCGGCCAGATGATCGTCGATGCGGGCGGCGGGTTCATCGGACTCTGCACCGCGACGCTGATCAACCCGCGCACCGTGATCTTTGCTGCGCACTGCGTGAACGACGCCGCCGCGACGAACTATGGCGCCAATTCGGGCGGACAGGCGATCGGCTTCGGTTTCGAAACCAACACCCGTGCCAATGCGCCGGGCCAGACCGACGAGCTGGTTCGCTGGCTGCTGGGCGGTGCCGGCGGCGCGGGCAAGTATCAGACGAACCTCGCGCAGTCCTTCTACAACTCGAATTGGGTCAACTATAACCCGCTCTCGCTCGAGCCTGAGGCCAACGGCTTCCTCTATGGCGACGTCGCGATGGCCTCGCTCGACACGCCGGCTGCCAATATCCCCACCTGGGCGCTGCTCTTCTCGCCGCTCGCCGACCCTGGCACGATCGGTGCCGCGGGTACCGGCTATAATGTCGGGATCGTGGGTTACGGCAACAACGGCACGGGCACCTCGGGCGCAGCGGGCAGCGATTTCCGCCGCCGCGCGGCCGAGAATATCCTTGGCGCGCTCACCGATCTCGAGACGTTCGAAGGTTTCCTGTTCGGCGGGGCGCCGAACGGGCTGCAGCAGAATCTCTATTTCCTCGACTTTGATGATCCGCGCCGCGGTCTCAGCGGCGCCAGCCCGTTCGACTTCAATGCTTTCCGCGACAATGCGCGTGCGAACCCCAATGGCGATTCGCTGGAAGGCATCACGTCGCAGGGTGACTCGGGCGGTCCGCTGATCCTGCAGAACTTCTCGAAGCAGGTCGTGATCGGCGTGCTGTCGGGGGGCTATACGCGCTTCTTCAACGGGCAACCCGCGAACGGCTATGGCACCGTGTCCTTCTATCAGCCGCTCTATCTCTATTGGGACTGGATCGCGGCGAACAACCCCTACCACTATGTCTCGGCCAAGGCAGGCAACGGGGCGTGGACCGACCCCAACCACTGGGTGACGACGCTTGACCCGTCGTACATGATCCTGTCGGGCGGGCAGCCGGTGAACGGCCTGCCGACCGTGACGGGCGAGCAAAGCACCGGCACCGACGGCGATTTCGGCCAGATCTGTTTCCAGAGCGGCGGCGTCAGCGATTGTTACGACACCGCAACGGGCGTCGAAACCGTCGAGGCACGGCCGATCGGCACCTCGGGCAACAATGCCGGAACGGCTTCGGCCGACGAGATCGCGGCGGGCACGACCGCGACGCGCGAAGCGCTGCTTCCCGGGGTGGAACCCGAGGCACAGGCTGCAGCGCAGCCGGCTCCGGCCGCGACGCTCACCAACGGTCTGCCGGGGGCGAGCAATTTCGTCCCGAATAACGCCGATCCGGTCCGCACCGCGGGTACGGCTCCGCGCTACTTCGACGTGACGCTGACCGCGAGCGGCCTTACCACCCTGTCGGGCGCGAACATCACGATCGACCGCCTGACCATCGGCACGGCGGGAGCGGGGCTGCAGATCGACTCGGGCGCTTCGCTCAGTTCGCTGATCAACGTGAACCAGCTTGCGGGCATGGTTGCGGTCAACGGCACGCTGTCGTCGGTCGGCGACTACAGCCTGATGGGCGGCGCGCTGATGGGAAGCGGCCGGGTCAACGCGCCCTTCCTGACCAGCGTCCTCGGCCAGATCGCGCCGGGTACGGGGTCGACGATCGGCACGCTGACGATCGGCGGCAACCTTGTGCTGTCGTCGGGCAGCGGCCTGTTCATCAACTTCGGTCCGAACGGAACGTCGGACGTGCTTGCGGTGGTCGCCAACGGCACGTCGACCGGCACGGCAAACCTCGGCGGCGCGGTGAATTTCACCCCGGCGGCGGGTTATGTTGTCAAGGCAGGCGACAAATATACGTTCCTGACCGCGGCGGGGGGCGTCACGGGGACATTCGCGACGCCCACCTCGATGTCGGCCATCCTGACGCCGAAGCTGACCTACACCACCAACGCGGTGTCGGTGGAGATCCAGGCCGGGCTCTACGCCAATGTCGTGTCGCCGACCTCGTCGGTCCAGAACCCCTATGCCCAGCTTCTCGACCAGTCGCGCGGCAATGCGGGACTGACGGGTATCTACAGCCTTCTCGACATGCAGAATGCGGCGACGATCCAGTCGACTCTCGAAAGCTGGGCGCCGCGTACGGAAACGCTGCGCGGTTCGCTCGGAACGACCGCGGCCGACAATATGTCGCGCTTCTATCGTGACCGCCTTGCGAGCATCGATCCCGGCGACATGGGCGGCAAGCTTGCGATGATCGGCCGCCCTGTCCAGCTCGCCGCGCTCAACATGAACGCGATGGGGATGGACCAGACGCGGACCGATGCCGGCGGCGAAGTCACCGTGCAGGAAGGCCGTCTGCCCGAGAATGTCAGCGGCTTCCTTGCCGGCGGCTATCTCGACGGTGACAGCCGTCCGATGGCGACCGCGACGCCGTTCGGCGGGCGCGACCAGTTCGACGGCTTCTACATCGCCGGCGGTCTGGAAACCGCGCTCAACGACAGCAGCGTAATCGGCCTGTCGCTGAGCTACACCGACATCGACGGCGATGCCGCGGTGGCGGGGCAGACCGCGAGCGGCAAGCTGATCCAGGGCACGCTCTATGGCAAGACGCTGCTCGGAGGCGGCATCGAGCTGGCGACGCAGGTCAGCGCGGGTTCGTTCGATTCGAAGACGACCCGGGTCGTCGGGCTCGTCGGGACGCCGTTCACGCTTACCGGCAAGGACAATTCGCTGGTGTTCACCGGCGAAGTCACGCTCGGCAAGGACTTCGATCTCGGCTCGGTCGAGCTGGGGCCGCGTGCAGGCCTGCGGGCAAGCCATATCGGCTTCTCCGACATCAAGGAGAATGGTGGCGGTCCGGCGCTGCGAATCGACCGCGACAGCTTCAACAGCGTGCAGGGCCGTCTGGGTCTGCAGCTGTCGGGCAAGTCGGGCGCGAGCTTCAAGCCCAACCTGCGTGCCGACTATGTCCATGAGTTCATGGATGCGCCGGCGTCCTTCGGTGCGACCTTCGTGGGCGGTCCCGGACCGAACGCGATCTTCGGCCTGACCGGCGGCGACAAGGACTGGTTCGAAGTCGGCGGCGGCGTCACCGTCACCACCGGCAATGTCGACCTGTCGATCGGCGCCGAAACGACGATCGGTCGCAAGGATGTGTCGTACCAGAGCTATCGCGGCACGGTGACCTTCCACTTCTGATCGCGATTACACGCATGACAGAGGGCGGCCCGGCGACGGGCCGCCCTTTTGCGTCCATTGAAGCCCCGCGCCGGGCGAGCTAGATTGGCGTCATGGTTTTCGATCTCAGACGCGCTCTCCTCAGCAAGGAGGAGAAGGATTCGGCCCGGCTGATGGACTTCGAATTCCGCCAGCGCGCGCGCAGCTTTCGTCTGATCGCCGAAGCGTTGGGCATGGACAGCGCCGTGCTGGTGCGGGAGATTGCGCTGCACGATGACCGGGCGATCCTAGACGGTCTTGCGAATGATCTGCCGAAGTCGCGCGAAGAGCTTGGCGAGCTCTATGCCAAGTGCCGCGCGCAGGCCTATCGGCAGCTCGTCGCCGAGATCGGCGACCCGACGCCGCACCGGCTGGGCTAGAGCAGGTCGAGGCTCCCGAGCGCGAGCGCCTGCCGTGCAGGGCGTTCGGCCATCACGGCGAACATCTCGTCGCCGCGTTCGGTTCGCTCGACGCTCATCGAGGCGAAGACCGCCATGAAATAGCCGCTGAGCGCGCCGACGCGATAGTCGATCCACAGGGCCTCGGGGTCGGGGTCGATGCCGCGCTGACGCAGCGCCGCAATCCAGTGATCGAAGGCGGGGCGATCGGCCGCGGCGCGCTCGAACGGGTCGGCGATGCTCGTGCCGACCAGGTAGGCGAGATCGGTCGCGCCGCTGCCGCGCCCGAGCGTCTGCCAGTCGACGAGCCAGCAGCGGTTCCCGTCGGGCGCGAAGAGAATATTGTCGATGCGCAGGTCGCCGTGGACGATCGTCCGCGCCGCGGTCTGGCGGGTGAGATAGGCGTCGAGGCGCTCGATAATCCCGGCGCCGAGGTCGAGCGCCTCGGGTTCGAGCCGCGTCGCATAACGTTCGCGAAAGCCGGCGTAGAGTTGCGGGAACATCGCGCGGATGACATCGCCATTGTCGCGGGCAAGCCAGGGCAGGGCGTCGAGCTTTGGGTCATTCCAGAGCAGCGCGTGCAGTCCCGCCGCAGCGTCGATGCAGGGAACGAGACCGGCGAGGCCGAGGCCGGCGAGCTGGTCGCCCTGCCGCGCGGGGGCGAGGTCGGAGAGAATCAGGACGAAGTCGACGTCGTCGTCCGCGATCTCGGCGTGGTGGCAGACGGGCGCCGCGACCCCGCTGCTGCCTGCAAGTTCGCGGTACCAGCTCACTTCCTTGACATAGGTGCCGGTGATCTTGGCGATCGTGCGGCTGGCTTCGTCATGGCTCGGGCATTTGGCGACGACAGTCGCGGG
The DNA here is from genome assembly GCF_022024275.1 of Sphingopyxis sp. BSN-002. NCBI lineage: Bacteria > Pseudomonadati > Pseudomonadota > Alphaproteobacteria > Sphingomonadales > Sphingopyxidaceae > Sphingopyxis > Sphingopyxis sp. BSN-002. The sequence continues at coordinate 1,523,028 of NZ_CP091804.1, read as the reverse complement.
CGCATCGACCTCGCCCGCCCAGTCGAGCGTCAGGCGAAAGCTGTCGCACATCTGGCCGGTGCCGACCTTGCTCACGGTGAAGCCGCGGAGCGCTTCGGCATCCTGACCCAGCTTGCCGGCGAGCCAGGCGGTCGACATCGCTCCGGGCGCGGTGGGAAAGCTCAAGATGCGGGATCCATCAGGCCGGTCAGGCCGGTGGGCCCATGCGGGCCGACGAACAATTGTTCGAGCACGCCCACCCCGCGATGCGTGCTGCCGCCGTCGCTCAGTTCTGCGGTCACCAGCGCCTGGATATGCATCGCGAGCGGATTGCCCCAGCCGCGTTCGGCCTCGGCCATGCTGTCGCACGCGACGGCAAGCTCGGGGCCATGGTCAAGGCCGTGACCCCAGAGCGGATGCGTATAACCGAGCCCGCTCATCGCGAAGACGGGGCCGGTCGGAGTGAGCGTCAGCGACCTGTCGCTGCCGAGGTTGGCGGTCATCGTCGCGATACGGCGCGATCCCGGCTGCCATGCGGCGCCGAAGGTCGCGGCGTCGAAATGCTGTTCGGTCCCGCCATCGCCGACGATCACCGCGCGGCGGTTCCACGGGTTTCCGGCGCCGTCGTCGTTGCTGTGGAAGAAGAGCGAGCGGTCGCCGAAATTGCATGGGGTCCAGAGCCAGAAGAACTGGTTGAAATTGCCCTCGGGCGGCGGCTGCGGTTCGCTCGCGCCGACGGGGCGGACGCCCCAGCTGCGGTCGCGCGTTCCGGTCCAGCTTGCGTCGGCATCGACACGCTGACCATCGACCGCGAGCCAGCCCGACCAGCGCCCGTTCTGCGTCATGCGGGTATAGTCCATGAACAGGCGCGTGCCGTTGCGGCGAATGAAGCGCGGTTCCTCGATCGGGAAATGGCGGCCGATGAAGGTCAGCTCGGCGGCGAGCGGCCCGTCGTTCGGCGCGATGCGGAGCGTGACGACTTCCAGCGGCGCATCGATGCTCACCGCAATCGGACCGACCGACAGATCGAGCCGCTCGCCGCCCGATCGGCGGCTGGCGCGCAGGTTATGCTGCACGCCATCGATGATCACACAGAAGCTGGCGTCGACGATGCCGAGCTGCGGATAGAAGCCCATCGCCGCGGCAAAAAACACCGATCCGTCGGGGCTGTAGCCGTTGAAGAAATAGCGGTCATAGAAGTTGCGGTCGGTCCCCGCGAACGCAATCGGTTCGCTGGTCTGATGCAACGGATAGTCGTCGCCTTTGGTCAGCATCGCTCTCTCATCCCGTTTTTTGTTGCAACCTAACGGGATGGACGCGCGCGTCAATGCACTGGCGGATCGATCGGCGGCACCGCGCCGACGGGCGCGACCGGCTCGTCCGGTGCGCGCGGCGGCAGCGCGTCGGGCGGCACGTCATCGATCTGCATGTCCGGGGTCGGGACATGCTCGAGATTGCGGACGCGGACGTCGATCTTGCTGCCCTCGATCGTCAGCTCGTTGAAGCTTGGCGGGGTCGAACGGATGCGCTGTGACAACGTGCCTGCGCCGATCATCCGGACTGGACCGGCCGTCGTATCCTTCACAAGGTCGAAGGGATCGTGGACGTGGCCGGTGAGTACTGCCGTGACACCACGTCGCGCCAGTTCGGCAAGCGCTCGCTCGCCGCCGCGGGTCAGCGCGCGGCCTTTCGTGCCGGCCTCGACCAAAGGATGGTGCGCGGTGACGAGCGCAGCCGTGCCCGCAGGCAGGGCATCGATGGCAGCGAGCGTCTTTTCGAGCGCGCCCGGCGTCACCCAGCCCTTCGACCAGTCGAGCCGCCACTGCGCGCGCGCCGTCGTCTTCAGCGGCACGACGGCGACCCCGGCAAGATCGAGTTCGCGCTCGACGAGGCGCTCGATCCCGCGGATGCGCGCATAGGGCCGGAAGAAGCGCGCGAACGGATTGAAATAGGGAAGGTCGTGATTGCCCACCTCGACTGTCACCGGGACGTCGAGTGCGCCGATCCATTCGCACGCGGCGGCGAACTCATGGCTCCGCGCACGCATCGTCAGGTCGCCGGTGATCAGCACCGCGGCGGGGCTTTCGACGCGGATGCATTCGGCGAACCAGTCGAGCGCGCGGCGATCCTCCAGCCCGAAATGCAAATCGCTGATGTGGAAGAGGCGCATCATCATGCGGTGGCGATGAAATCGACCGCGCTCGTCCCGAGGCCGAAGCGCGCCGGCGATCCGGTTTCGGCGAGTTCGCCGTCATATTCGAGGCTGATCGGCGCATCGCTTTCGAGGATGATGGTCTCGCCCTGCGCGATCTCCTCGCTCGGCCCGTCGCGGAAGTCTCCGCCGAGCCAGGCGAGCCCGTGGCGCAGGACGTCGATCGTGCCCTCGGTAAGGATTCCGTCTGCGCGCACGCCCGCCTCGGTGGGGGTCAAGATCACTGCGGGATAGGCCTTTTCCCGTGCGGCGACGCGCACGCCCGGCGCGTTCATCATCGCCTCAAGCGCGTCGGGCGCGACGAGGCCGGCTTCGAGCAGTCCTTGCTGGCGCATCGTTTCGCGCACCTCGGCCCACTGCGTCGCGGGGCCGGCAACGATGGTGATGAACGCCTCGCCGCCCGCCGAACGGATCGTCGGGATCGGCCGGCGCGATCCCTTGCCTGCGAGGGCATCGATCAGGATGTCGGGCGCCGGCCGGTCGCCGTGGAGCGCTTTCGATAACAGGTTCAGCGTGCCGCCCGGCAATGGGAGGATTGCGCCATCCCACCCCGCGGCCGACCGCGCGGCGGCGTTGATCGTTCCGTCGCCGGTCCAGACCAGCAGCAGATCGATGTCGCGTTCGCGGAGGTCCGCCGCGTCGGGTATCTCCCCTTCGGGTAACTCGAAGGTTGCGGCGAGCGGCGTGCCGGCATCGCGGCACGCCGCCTCGATCGCCGCCCGGACGGCGGGATCGTGGCTGCCGCTCCGGACGTTGCAGAGAAGGGCGGGGCGGGCAAAGGCGCTGGTCATCGGCTGTCCTACGCATGAGCGGCGAAAAGGTGGCGCTTGTTCGCTGCCGCGCCGCCCTGTAGGGCGCGGAACCTGTGAAGGACCGCGAAGCCAAAGGACGGCGTTTGATCAAATTCCTCATCGTGGCGGTGATCCTGCTGCTGCTCTTCGGCGGCGGCGCGAAGATGGTCGTTTCGGGTGGCGCCAGGTCGCTCGATATGGCGGACAAGCTGCTCGGTTCCGACGGCGGGGCGCGGTTGCTGATCGGCGATCAGCCTTATGGCAACGGCCCGCGCCAGACGCTCGACATCTGGGTTCCCGAAAATGCGCAGGCCAGCGACAAGCTGCCGGTGATCGTCTTCTTCTATGGCGGCGGCTGGGACAGCGGCGCGCGCGAGAATTATGGCTTTGCCGGGCGTGCCCTGGCGCAAAAGGGCTTCGTCGTCGTCATTCCCGATTACCGGCTGGTTCCGAAGGCGCATTGGCCCGATTTCCTTGAGGACAGCGCGAAGGCGGTCGCTTGGACGCACCTGCATATCGGCGGCCTTGCGGGTGACCCTGATCGCATCGCGCTGATGGGGCATTCGGCGGGCGCCTATAATGCCGTGATGCTGGCGCTCGACCCGACCTGGCTGCGGGGCGCGCGGAGCGATCCGTCGATCATCCGCGGGGTCGCGGGTCTCGCCGGCCCCTATGACTTCCTGCCGATGGAAAAGGGCGGCAGCGCCGACAAGGCGATGGGCAAGGTAAAGCCGGCGGAAAGGACGCAGCCGATCGCCTATGCGCGTGGCGATGCGCCGCCGCTGTGGCTCGCGACGGGAGACGAGGATACGACGGCACGGCCACGCAACAGCCAGAATCTCGCGGCCGCGATCGAGAAAGCGGGCGGCTCGGCGGCGCTGCGCATCTATCCGGACATGGGACATACCGGCATCGTGATGGCGCTCGCCGGACCCTTCCGCTCGAAAGGGCCGGTACTCGACGAGGCGACCGATTTCCTGCGCGGGGTCACCGGACGCCGGATCGCTCGCGCCGAAGAGGCGGCGCAATGAGCATAGCGGCAATCGTCATGGCGGGTAGCCGCCCCGGCCCTGACCCGCTGCTCGACGGCACCGGGGTTTCGACGAAGGCGTTGCTGCCGATCGCGGGGCGGCCGATGCTCGCTCATGTCGTGCGTGCGCTGCGGGCTTCGCCGCGCGTCGGGCCGATTACCATATTGGCGCAGAACAGTGCCGAGCTGGCGGTCGAACCGTCATTGGCGGGAATCGCCGGTCTGCACTTCGCGGACTCGGGGCAGGGGATCAGCAGTTCGCTCGCCGCTGCACTTCCCGAAGGCGACGCGCCCATCCTCGTGACGACCGCCGACAATGTGCTGTTGACGCCGTCGATGATCGCGGAATTCCTGACCGACGCCGAAGAGAGCGACGTTGCGGTCGCGATGGTCGAGAAGGATGTGCTGCTCGCGCGCTATCCGGAATCAAAGCGCACATGGCTCAAATTCCGCGGTGGCTGGTGGTCGGGGGCGAACATGTTCCGTTTGCGCGGGCGCCGCGTGCTGCCCCTGCTCGACTTCTGGGGCCGCATCGAGCGCGACCGCAAGAAGGGGCTGAAGATCATCGCGGCGTTCGGGCCGTGGCTGCTGCTCGGCGCGCTGCTGCGCCTGTTCACGATCCAGCAGGGTATCGCGCGCGCGGGGTTGCGCTTCGGGCTGAAGGCGAAGGTGGTGTCGATGTCCGAACCCGAAGCGTGCATCGACGCCGACAAGCCCGTCGATATCGTGCTGATCGAGAAAATCTTCGCTGCGCGTCAGGCTGACGCCAGCGCCTGATCGACGGCGGCGATCGCCAGCGCCAGTTCTTCCTCATAGGGGATCGTCGCGTCGATATCGACGATCGGCGCGCCGTTGAAGGTGAGCTGCGGCACGGTTTCGACCTTGCGCGTGATCAGCGCGCGGTCGTGGTCGGGCTTGCGCGCCATCACCGTGTCGACATCGACATGCAGGCGGATCACCAGCGTCGGGACATAAGCCGCCATCTCGGCGTAGAGCGCGCGCTCTTCGGCCTGCATCGCGGCGAGGCGCGCGTTCGTGGCGCGGCCGGCGAGGATCGCGCCGTCGTGGAGGCCGGGCACCTCGATCTGCGGATAGCGGTCGGTGACGATGGTGATGCCGGCGCGGCGCGCGCCCAGCAGGCTTTCGAACTTGGCGCGGCGCTTCTTCGACTTGTTCAGCGCGTAGCGCGCGGCGAGTCCGCCCGGGATCGGCTCGCCGGGTTCGCGGAGCTTGTCGGCGATGCCGTCGAGAAAGCGATGCAGCGGCGGGCCGATGATCGGCCAGCGTCCGATACGCCGCCCCTGCTCGCCAGAGCCGAGGCCGAGATAGCCGCTCTCGGCCTTGCGCGTTTGCTGCACGTGAGCGAGCAGATCCGCCGACAGGGTCGATTTGCCCGACCCGTCGCTTCCGACGACTGCGATCAGGGGAGCGAGATCGCTCCCCATTTCGTCAGCTCAGTTCCTTGAAGAAGCCGATCATCTTCAGCCCGCCGAGGATGAAGCGGACCACGACGAGCGCGCCATAGGCATAGACCCATGTCCACTGCTGCGGCGTCAGCACGTCGAAGTTGAAGTCGAGGCGCGCGAACCAGGTCAGGAACACGGTCGTTGCGAGCAGGAACAGCTTGTTCTGTTCGCGCCAGATCATGCGCTTCCACCAGAAGGGATATTTCGGCTTCACCCAGCCGTGGAGGCGGGGGAGGAGCGCGGGAACGTCCTTCGCCCATTCGGCGTGTGCGGCACCGAACTTTTCGCGCAGGAACTCTTCCTCATAGATCGAGATGCGCTCGTAGATCAGGATCGCGAGCAGGAAGACGATCGCGCCGAAGACCCAGCTGCCCGACAGCATCGCGAGGCCGGTGAAGTTCAGGATACGGCCGACATAAAGCGGGTTGCGCACCAGGCTGTACGGGCCGGTGGTGTTGAGTTCGCTCGCCTCGGCGGCGACCTTGGCGCGACCCGAGGTGCCGAGCGCGGCCCAGCCGCTCGTGAAGACGCGGACGATCGCGCCGACGCTGGCGACGCCGAGCGACAGCCAGAACCAGGCGCAGTCGCCGAAGGCGGTCTGGAACGGACCCCAGTCCTTGCTGCACCAGGCGATCAGGACCGAGATCGCGATCGTGATGTAGATATAGGTGCCGCGAATGAAGAAGAGGCGCTTGCCGCTGCGGGCGAGTTCTTGCTGATACATAGGATTCCGCCTGTTGGCCGCACGTGCGGCGAATTACGTGGCGTCTCCTCTAACCGATTTTGCGGCCAAAATAAGACCGAAGTTATACCAGCCGCAGCTTGCGCGCGGTCTTGCCCAGAGAAGCGCGGTCGGCGTGGGGCAGGGCAAAGCGCAGCGACGACCAGATCGCGGCGACCGCAATGGCGACGATCAGCGGCAGCGCGACCGCGTCGGGCAAGCGGCTGACGAGCAGGGCAAGCGCGCCCGCGGCCAGCGTGATGAGCAAACCCCGCAGCGCGACTTTGGGGAACTGGTGGTCGAACGGGTGCAGCCGTTCGTTGGCCGCGAGCTGGACCATCGGAATGCCCGCCATCACGACGAGCCCGATCGACATCGCCAGCGTGACCCCGGTCAGCTCGTTCATATGGCCGACGATCAGCCAGCCCGAGCCGAGCGCGACGATGACGCCGAGAATCGCTGCGGTAAGCTGGTGGCGGAAGGCCGCGACGACCTGCAGCACCGGCTGCGAAATGCCGAGCACCGCTTCGAGCGCGCGCGCGAAGAGAAGGATGATCACCGCACCCTGCGCTATATGCGCCTGATGGCCGAACAGCCCGAGCAGCGACGAGCTGCCCGCGGCAAGCACCGCAGCGAGCGGGAGGGCGATCGCCGCGATCAGGCGGGTGGCATAGGCATAGATGTCGGCGACCTGCGCGCGGTCCTCGCGCTCGGCGCTCGCGGCGAGCGGCGCCATCACATAGACGAAGGCGATGCGGACGAGCTGGACGACGCTCGACAGCTTGCGTGCGATCGTGAACAACGCCGACGCGCTCGCGCCCGCGGCGCCGGGCAGCAGCAGATTGAGGATCAGCGCCGGCGCATCGCCGAACAGGCGCGCGATGATATTCGACGGCAGGATCGACAGGCCCGCCCAGAAGGTATTGCGCTCGACCTCGCTGCCGCGCCCGCCGCGCCACAGATCGGCAAAGTTGTAGTAACGGGCGAGCAACCGGACGCAGAGCGCCGCGGTGATCGCGAGCGAGCAGAGATGTGCGATGAAGAGGCCCTTGAGGCCAAGGCCGCCCGCGAAGAAGAGCCCGGCGAACACCAGCCGCATGATCTGTTCCCAGACGATCCGCAGGCGAATTTCGGCCCCGAACACCATCCGCGCGCGCATCGCCGAGGTCGCCACCTCGACGAAGGCCCACAGGGGAAGCGCCCACACGAAAATCTGGATCGCCGGCACGACCAGCGGCCTGTCCTTGTCGGCGACATTGAGAAAGGGCGCGAGGTCGCTTGCGAAGATCGCGATCAGCACTGCGACCACCAGGCATGGTCCGACACCGAAGATCATCGCGGTTCGCAGGGCCGCCGCCGCCTCTTCGTCGCTCGCCGACTGCGGCACCGTGCGTTGCATCGCGCTCGTCATGCCGAGATCGAAGATATTCTCGAGCAGGTTGATGGTCGCCCAGAGCACCGCATAGAGGCCATAGCCCGCGAGCCCGAACATCAGGACATAGAGCGGCTGTGCGACGATCTCGACCACCGCGCCGAGCCGCGCGAGCACGGTCGTGCCGAGCCCCTTCGCGACGTTGCGGCTGGTGACGGCGGGCTGGGCGGTCTCTTCGCTCATGTTTCGCGCCCCTAGCGGCTTGTCGGGCAGGCCGCCAGCGGCTTTCGCTTTTGCAGCATCAACCCCTTGTCGACTCTTTCAATCGGGTCTAGGCCGACCGCGACTGCATCAGGGGAGCCAGAGACATGGCCGAATTTCGCCTGCCCAAGAACAGCCGCCCCAAGAAGGGCGGACAGGTCCACAAGGCCGAGGGCGCGAGCAACGTCAAGAAGTTCAAGGTCTATCGTTACGACCCGGACAAGGGCGAGAACCCGCATTTCGACGCGTTCGAGATCGACACCGACAAATGCGGTCCGATGGTGCTCGACGCGCTGATCAAGATGAAGAGCGAGCAGGACAGCACGCTGACCTTCCGCCGCTCGTGCCGCGAAGGCATTTGCGGCAGCTGTTCGATGAACATGAACGGCAAGAACGGCCTCGCCTGTACCACCGCGATCGAGGATCTGAAGGGCGATATCCAGATCACCCCGCTGCCGCACATGGAAGTCATCAAGGACCTCGTCCCCGACTTCACCCATTTCTATGCGCAATATGCGTCGATCGAGCCGTGGCTGAAAACCAAGACGACGACGCCGAGCGGCAAGGAGCGGCTGCAGTCGCCCGCCGAGCGCGAAAAGCTCGACGGCCTTTACGAGTGCATCCTGTGCGCCTGCTGCTCGACGAGCTGCCCGAGCTATTGGTGGAACAGCGACAAGTTCCTCGGTCCGGCGATCCTGCTTCAAGCCTATCGCTGGCTGGCCGACAGCCGCGACGAGCTGACCGGCGAGCGCCTCGACGAGCTGGAAGATCCCTTCCGCCTCTATCGCTGCCACACGATCATGAACTGTTCGAACGCGTGCCCCAAGGGTCTGAGCCCCGCGCGCGCGATCGCCGAGATCAAGAAGATGACGGCCGAGCGGCAGGCCTGATGCGGCGCTGGCTGCCGGCGCTGCTCGCGCTGGGGCTGGCCGGCTGCGCGGCGAAACCCGCGGTTGAATTTGTTCCGCCGCCGCGCGCCTATGCGCACGGCATCGGCGGTGCGACCTTCCTGATCGGCGGCAGCTTCGCGCCCGGCCGCTCGCCCGACGGCAACAGCTTGATCCTTTATGGGCCCGAGGGCGCCTTTCTGATCGATAGCGGGCGCCACGCCGAGCATCTTGCGCTGATCCGTCAAGGGTTCAGCGGGATCGGCATGACGCCCGTCGCGATCGTCAACACGCACTGGCATCTCGACCATGTCAGCGGCAATCCGGCGCTGAAAGCCGAATTTCCGGGCATAAAAATCTATGGCACATCGGCGATCGACGGCGCGCTGAGCGGCTTCCTCGCGAAGAGCGCGGAATCGTCGCGCAAGGCGCTGGCCGACGGTGCCGTCCCCGCGAGCGCGGTCCCCGATGTCGAAGGCGATCTGGCGACGATCGCGCGCGGCGCCGAGCTGCGGCCCGATATCGTCGTCGACGAGTCCCGCGACATGACCATTGCCGGACGCCCGCTATCGTTGCGGGTCGCCCGTAATGCGGCGACCGAGCGTGACCTCTGGATCTATGACGCGGCGGAGAAACGGGCGATCGTCGGCGATCTGGTGACCGTGCCGGTCCCGTTTCTCGACACCGCCTGTCCCGAGGGCTGGTTGAAGGCACTCGACGAGGTTACCGCATCGGGCGCCGAACAAGTTGTTCCCGGCCACGGACCGATCATGCCGATCGCCGATTTCGGCACCTGGCATCGCGCCTTTTCCGACTTTGTCGCTTGCGCCCGCGGCACGGGTGCGCTTGAGGGCTGTTCGGCCGGCTGGCTCGCGGGCGCCGCGAAATGGATTGGCCCCGACACGGCGCGCGCGAAGGCGATGGCCGATTATTATGGCGAGCTGATACGCTCGAAGAAACTGGACGGATATTGCAGGGCATGAATGACGGGATCGAGGAACCGAAACGGCGCGAGAATTTCAGTGGAGAGGAACTCGCCGACGGCTGGGTCAGCTGGAACCTCAAGGATCCTAGCCGCTTCAACGCCTTCATCGAGCCGCTCTCGGTCCGCGTCGAACCGAACACACCTGATGGCCGCCCGCAGGCGCGCGTGCGCATGGTGCCCGAACGCAAGCACAGCAATCTCGGCGACAATGTCCATGGTGCGGTGACGCTCGCGCTGGTCGACATCGCGCTCTTCGCCGCGTCGCACCAGTTCGGGTCGCTCGATGCGGGGCACTCGGTGACGCTCGACCTGTCGACGCAGTTCGTCGGCGCGGGCCGCGTCGGCGAGCCTCTGGACGCCATCGTCGAGCTGGTGCGCGAGACCGGCCGCCTGATCTTTCTGCGCGGGCTTGTGGTGCAGGGCGAGGGCGACAGTCATATCGTGCTGACCTTCGCGGGAACGATCCGCAAGGCCAGCCGGAAATGACGAGCGTGCTCGCCGCCTATGATGCGCTCGTCGCGGCGGGCGAGCTCAAGCCCGATGTCGAGCAGCGTGCAGCGGCCGAGCGCCTGAACCGGCTGCAGGAGGAGCTGGAGGCCGCGCCGCCGCGCGGCAGCCTGCTGTGGCGGATCGCCGGCCGCAAGCCCGAGGCGCCGCGGGGCGTCTATCTGTGGGGCGCCGTCGGGCGCGGCAAGTCGATGCTGATGGACCTGTTCTATGACCAGCTTCACATCCAGCGGAAGCGGCGTGTCCATTTCCACGCCTTCATGCTCGACGTCCACGCCCGGATGCGCGAGGTCCGCAAGGCCGAGAGCGGCGATCCGATCCCGCAGGTTGCTGCAGCGCTCGTCGAGAATGTCCGCGGCCTCGCGTTCGACGAGATGGTGGTGAACAACAGCGCCGATGCGATGATCCTGTCGCGCCTGTTCACCGCGCTGATCGACAAGGGCGTAACGGTCGTCGCGACGTCGAACCGGCCGCCGAAGGATCTCTATAAGGACGGGCTCAATCGCGAGCATTTCCTGCCCTTTATCGCGCTGGTCGAACAAAAGCTCGACGTGATGAGCCTCAATGGCCCGACCGATTATCGCCGCGATCGTCTGGGCGACGGTGCGCGCTGGTTCGTGCCCGCCGACGATGCTGCAAGCGCGGCGCTCTCGGCCGCTTTCTTTCGTCTGACCGACTATCCGCCCGAGGATCGCGCCAATGTACCGACGCTCGATCTCGACGTCGGGGGCGGCCGGACGCTGCATGTGCCGAAGGCGCTGAAGGGCGTCGCGGTCTTCTCGTTCAAGCGGCTGTGCGGCGAAGCGCGCGGGGCGTCGGACTATCTCGCGGTCGCGCGCCATTTTCACACCGTGATCATCGTCGGCATTCCGCGCATGGGGCCCGAGAACCGCAACGAGGCGGCGCGGTTCGTGACGCTGATCGACGCGCTCTACGAATATAAGGTCAAACTGCTGGCGAGCGCGGCGGCGATGCCCGACGACCTCTATGTCGCGGGAGACGGCGCGTTCGAGTTCGAGCGGACGGCAAGCCGGTTGTCGGAAATGCAGTCGGACGATTATCTGGCGCTAGGCCATGGGCGCGACGAGGGCGCGATCGCCTAGGCGATCGCCAGGAAGACGCCGCCCAGCACCTTGCCCCAACGCGACGAGTTGATCGTGACCGCGATGAGATCGCGGACATAGCGCACCTCATGTGCCAGATGACCGACTCCCTGCTCGATCATGCGGCGAGCTGTGCGGAGCGGCTTGGGCGCTGCGACGTGAATGCGGCGCGGGCGGGCCGGAGGCGCAGGGAGCGTCACGAAACCGCCGCTTGAAACCCGTGCGTCCTCTGCGACCGCACGGCACAGCGCCTCCATTCGTGCGATGGCGAGGCGGTTCGGTACCCGGCGATCGCGGCTGAGGAGTTCGAAGCTGTGGCTGAAGGCGGAGAACTGGATAGCGCCGCTCGCTGCCGAATGGTCGAGCGCGTCGCGCATTTCCTCCTCGGACATCGCGCACAGCTGCGCCGGGCGAAAGCGGCCCACGCGGTCCATCAGGCCGCTGACGGGCACTTCGCACACGCCCTGATGATCGCGCATCCCGAGATTGCCCGCATCGAGGGAAATATCGCAACCATGCCCCAGATACGCGCCGTTGAAGCTGCTGTCGAAGCGGAAGCCGAGGGCGGCGAGCGCGCGGAGGGTATCGTCGTTGGCGCCGAAATTGCCGGCGCGAAATGCGGTCGGCCTGGGTGCGCCGGCGCCGACGAGAATGTCGCGGGCCAGCCCGATCAGCTTCTTCTGCGCCGCCAGCGGGAAGTCGCCGATGTTGCGGCCAAAGAGGCGGCCGGCCGGATTGAACGGTGCAAACGCCAGCCATTCGGTGTGGATATGCAATTGGACTTCGTGGCCGCGCGTGACGATCGGCTGGACGATCGCGTCGATGATTGCGGGGCCATAGACGAGTGCAGGCATCGGATCGACGAACCATACACCGGTCAGGCCGTGGCGTTCGAGCATGTCCATCTGGAAATGGATGCCGAAATCCCCCTCGCGGCATCGGCCGAGGATCGAGCTCTCGTAATTGGCAAGCGCATCGGCGCCGCGCTGGTAGAGCCCGGCGGAGAGTTCTGTGTCGAAGCTGATGATCGCCCGCGTCACCGGGGGCGCATAGCAGGCACGGGGATAAGGGAGGGTTAAGAAGGCGTTGCGGTCAGAAACGCAGCGTCACGTCGACCCCGGCGCTCTTCGCATCGCCCCACGGGAAGATATGGATGCGGTCGTTTGCCTTCGTCGTCACGAGATGCCCCGTCGCGGTGCCGATTGCCGCACCCACCAGCACGTCGCCGACGCGATGCTTGCGCGCCTCGACCCGGCTGAGGCCGACGAACGAGGCGACGACATAGGCGGGCAGGCCGGCTTCCCAGCCATAGCGGTTGTGCAGCGTTGCTGCCGCGGCAAAGCTGGTCGAGGTGTGGCCCGACGGGAAACTCTTGTTGTCGCTGCCGTCGGGGCGGCGCGACGGGAAGGCTTCTTTCAGTCCCTGTGTGATCAGCATCGTACCGCCGATACTGCCGCCGGCCTCGAGCACACCCTCCCAGTCGCCCTGCACGGCAGGAACGCCGAAGGCCGCGACGATCAGTGCGTTCTTCGCGACGGTGCCGGCGTCGTTCCAGCCGTCCTCGCTTGCGCCGGCAGGCGCGGCGAGGCCGAGCGACAGGGTCGCGACAAAGGCGCCCGCGGTGAATCTGAACATGCCTGTCTCCCCGAAAAGGCTCCCCCCTTTCCCGGGCTGACCACGGCATATCGCGCCCCGGCGCGCAGGCCAAGCGAATGTGGCGATCTTGTCACGAAAGCGTGCGAGGGATATGAACTGTATCAAGCAAAACCGCCTTTATCGCTATTGCGAACTATTTGCAAAAAATCCCACTTTTTCGTCCTTTTCGCAGTTGTTTCGTTAAGGGAATCGGCGTAGGGGCGACCCCAGTCTTGGGATCGACACTGCGGTTTTAGCCCGTGACCGCGCCGATCCGTGAACCACTGCCGGGCTTGCCACGAAGGGAGTGCCGCGCGCCATGGGACGCAAGAAAATCGCATTGATCGGCGCCGGAAATATCGGCGGAACGCTGGCGCTGCTCGCCGCGCAGAAGGAACTCGGCGACGTCGTCCTGTTCGACGTCGTCGAAGGCGTGCCGCAGGGCAAGGCGCTCGACCTGTCGCAGGTCGGCCCGATCGCGGGCTTCGACGCGAAGATCACCGGCTCGAACGATTACAAGGACATCGCGGGCGCCGACGTCATCATCGTCACCGCCGGTGTCGCCCGCAAGCCGGGCATGAGCCGCGATGACCTGCTCGGCATCAACCTGAAGGTCATGAAGGCCGTTGGCGAAGGCATCAAGGCCAACGCCCCCGACGCGTTCGTCATCTGCATCACCAATCCGCTCGACGCGATGGTCTGGGCGCTGCGCGAATTCTCGGGCCTGCCGCACAACAAGGTCGTCGGCATGGCCGGCGTGCTCGACTCGGCGCGCTTCAGCCACTTCATCGCCGACGAATTCGATGTGTCGGTGAAGGATGTGAACACCTTCGTGCTTGGCGGTCATGGCGACACGATGGTTCCCGTCGTCCGTTACTCGACCGTCAACGGCATCCCCGTTCCCGATCTCGTCAAGATGGGCCTGTCGTCGCAGGACAAGATCGACGCGATCGTCAAGCGCACCCGCGGCGGCGGCGGCGAGATCGTTGCGCTGCTCGGCACCGGCTCGGCTTTCTATGCGCCGGCCGCCTCGGGCATCGCGATGGCTGAAGCTTACCTCGGCGACCAGAAGCGCATCCTGCCCTGCGCCGCCTATGTCGACGGCCAGTATGGCCTCGACGGCCTCTATGTCGGCGTGCCGGTGCTGATCGGCGCTGGCGGGGTCGAGAAGATCGTCGAGATCGAACTCGATGCCGAGGACAAGGCGGGCCTGCAGGTCTCGGTCGATGCGGTCAAGGAACTGCTCGAGGCGTGCAAGAATCTGGATCCCAGCCTCGCCTGATCTTTTTTGCCACACCCGGCGCCGAGCGTCGGGTGTCGGCTCCCCCCGGGAGAATTAGAATATGTCCATCCTCATCGACAAGAATACCAAGGTCATCACGCAGGGTATGACCGGCGCGACCGGCACCTTCCACACCGAACAGGCGCTCGCCTATGGCACGCAGATGGTCGGCGGCGTGACGCCGGGCAAGGGCGGCACGACGCACATCGGCCTGCCGAACTTCAATACCGTTGAAGAGGCCAAGCATGCCACCGGCGCGACCGCGAGCTGCATCTATGTTCCGCCGCCGTTCGCCGCCGACTCGATCCTCGAGGCGATCGATGCCGAGATGGAACTGATCGTCTGCATCACCGAGGGCATTCCGGTGCTCGACATGGTGAAGGTGAAGCGCGCGCTGTCGGGCTCGAAGTCGCGCCTGATCGGCCCGAACTGCCCCGGCGTGCTGACCCCCGACGAGTGCAAGATCGGCATCATGCCCGGCAGCATCTTCAAGAAGGGCAGCGTCGGCGTCGTCTCGCGCTCGGGTACGCTCACCTATGAAGCAGTTTTCCAGACGACGAACGTCGGCCTTGGCCAGACGACCGCGGTCGGCATCGGCGGCGACCCCGTCAACGGCACCAACTTCATCGACGTTCTCGAACTCTTCCTCGCCGACGAAGCGACCAAGTCGATCATCATGATCGGCGAAATCGGCGGCGACGCCGAAGAGCAGGCCGCCCAGTTCCTGATCGACGAAGCGAAGCGCGGCCGCAAGAAGCCGATGGCCGGCTTCATCGCGGGCCGCACGGCGCCTCCGGGCCGCCGCATGGGCCACGCCGGCGCGATCGTGTCGGGCGGCAAGGGCGACGCCGAAAGCAAGATCGCGGCGATGGAAGCGGCCGGCATTGCGGTGTCGGCCAGCCCGTCGGAACTCGGCACCACGCTCGCCGAAGTACTGAAGGAACGCGTCTGAGCAGGTGGCCCGCCGGCGCCCTTTGCCGGCGGGCCTCCGCTCCCCATATAAAGCCCACCCCCTCCTCCCCGTGGAAAAGCAGATGAACCTCGAACGACAAAGCTTCGACGTCGATGAAGTCCAGGCCGGCCCCAGCTGGGCGCCGAAGAACTGGCCGCTGATCGACAGCGACGACCTGACCGCCGCGCTCGATCCGCAGCAGATGCAGGTCGCGGTGAAGGCCGCCGCCGCCAAGGCCGGCGCGCCGCTGTCGAACGCCGAGGTCGAACGCGCGGCGAACGATTCGATCCGTGCGATGATGCTGATCCGCACCTATCGCGTCCGCGGTCATCTGGCTGCGAACCTCGACCCGCTGGGGCTCAGCACGCGCGAGCTGCCTGCCGATTTGACGCCCGAGTACCACGGTTTCACCGGCGCCGATCAGGACCGTCCGGTCTGGCTCGGCGGGGCGCTCGGCCTCGAAAAGGCGACGGTGCGCGAAGTCGTGGCGATCCTGCGCGCGAACTACTGCGGCAATGTCGGCCTCGAATATATGCATATCGCCGACATCGAGGAGCGCCAGTTCCTGCAGGAACGGATGGAAGGCGCCGACAAGATCATCGAATTTTCGGTCGAGGGCAAACGCGCCATCCTGAACAAGGTGATCCAGGCCGAGGAATGGGAGAAGTTCCTCGCGCGCAAATATGTCGGGACGAAGCGCTTCGGTCTCGACGGCGGCGAATCGATGATCCCCGCTATGGAAGCCATCATCAAATATGGCGGCCAATATGGCGTGAAGGAAATCGTGTACGGCATGGCGCACCGCGGGCGCCTCAACATGCTCGCGAACGTCATGGCCAAGCCGTACAAGGTGATCTTCCACGAATTTTCGGGCGGCAGCGCCAACCCCGACGATGTCGGCGGTTCGGGCGACGTCAAATATCACCTCGGCACCTCGACCGACCGTGAGTTCGGCGGCGCATCGGTGCATATGTCGCTCGTTCCCAACCCGTCGCACCTCGAGGCGGCCGATCCGGTCGTGCTCGGAAAGGTGCGCGCGCAACAGGTCGTGCGCGACGACCTCGACAAGCATGAGCAGGTGCTGCCCGTGCTGATCCATGGCGACGCGGCGTTCGCGGGGCAGGGAATCGTCTGGGAGTGCCTCGGCTTCTCGGGCATCCGCGGTTATAACACCGGCGGCTGCATCCACTTCATCGTCAACAACCAGATCGGCTTCACGACCAGCCCGCAATATGCGCGCTCGTCGCCCTATCCGTCGGACGTCGCGAAGGGCGTGATGGCGCCGATCCTGCACGTCAACGGCGACGATCCCGAAGCGGTGACCTTTGCGTGCAAGCTCGCGATCGACTTCCGCCAGAAGTTCAAGCGCGACGTCGTGATCGACATGTGGTGCTATCGCCGCTTCGGCCATAACGAAGGCGACGAGCCTTCGTTCACGCAGCCGCTGATGTATGCGGTCATCCGCCAGCATCCGCCGGTGTCGCAGCTCTGCGCCGCGAAGCTCGAAGCCGAAGGCGTGATCGATGCCGGCTGGGCCGATGCCCGCCGCGCCGAATTCGTCGCGCAGCTCGAAGGCGATTTCGAGGCCGCGAAAAGCTATAAGCCGAACAAGGCCGACTGGTTCGCCGGCCGCTGGTCGGGGCTCCACACCCCCGCCGATGCCGAGAATGCGCGCCGCAACATCGCGACGGGCGTGTCGGACAAATTGTTCGACTCGATCGGCCGCACGCTGACGACGATCCCGGGCGATCTGGAAGTGCACAAGACGCTGCGCCGCGTGATCGACGCACGCGCCGCAATGTTCGCCGACAAGAGCGATAACGAGGTGTTCGACTGGGCAACCGCCGAAAGCCTCGCCTTCGGTACCCTGCTCAGCGAAGGCTATCAGGTGCGCCTTTCGGGCCAGGATTCGGGCCGCGGCACCTTCAGCCAGCGTCACGCGGTGTGGGTCGACCAGACCGACGAGCATAAATATGTGCCGCTGACGACCGTGCCGCACGGCCGGTTCGAGGTGCTCGACAGCCCGCTCTCCGAATATGGCGTGCTCGGCTTCGAATATGGCTATGCGATGGCCGATCCGAAGAGCCTCGTGCTCTGGGAAGCGCAGTTCGGCGATTTCGCCAACGGCGCGCAGATCATGATCGACCAGTTCATCGCCGCGGGTGAGGCCAAGTGGCTGCGCGCCAACGGCCTCGTGATGCTGCTGCCGCACGGGTATGAAGGGCAGGGGCCCGAGCACAGCTCGGCGCGTCTCGAACGCTTCCTGCAGCTGTGCGCGGGCGACAATATCCAGGTGTGCAATATTTCGACCCCGTCGAACTATTTCCACGTCCTGCGCCGCCAGATGCTGCGTCCGTTCCGCAAGCCGCTGATCATCATGACGCCGAAGTCGCTGCTCCGTCACAAGCTCGCGGTATCGCAGCGGTCGGATTTCATCGGTGACGCGCATTTCCGCCGTATCATGTCGGACCGTACCCCGCCCGCCGACGCCGACATCAAGCGTGTCGTGCTCTGCTCGGGCAAGGTCGGTTACGACCTGATGGAAGCGCGCGATGCTGCCGGCCAGACCGATACGACGGTGATCCGCATCGAGCAGATCTATCCCTTCCCGGGCGAGCCGCTCGCGGTGCGCCTGAAGCGGATGAAGAATCTCGAAGAGGTCGTCTGGGCACAGGAAGAACCACGCAACAACGGCAGCTGGTTCTTCGTCGAGCCGCTGATCGAGGAGGCGCTGAACGAAGCCGGCCACAAGGGCATGCGCCCGCGCTATGCCGGCCGCGCCGCCGCCGCCTCGCCCGCGACCGGCCTGATGAGCCGTCACCAGACCGAACAGTCGGCGCTCGTCGCCGATGCGCTGGGGCTTTCGGTTCGCGCCGAAATCCGCCGCGCCAAGAACAAAGCCTGAGCTTAAGCCCCAAGGAACTGCACCAATGAGCACCGAAGTCAAAGTCCCCACGCTCGGCGAAAGCGTCACCGAAGCCACGATCGGCGAATGGCTGAAGAAGCCCGGCGAAGCGGTCGCACTCGACGAGCCGATCGCCAGCCTCGAAACCGACAAGGTCGCGGTCGAGGTTCCCTCGCCCGTCGCGGGCGTGATGGGCCAGCAGCTCGCCGGCGTGGGAGACACGGTCAACGTCGGTGCGGTGATTGCGACGGTCGAGGCGGGCGGTTCCGCTGCTGCCGCTCCCGCGGCGACTCCCGCACCGGCGCCCGCCGCGCAGGCGGCCCCGGCAGCGCCTGCTCCGGCGACCGCGAGCGAAGATGGCGTGACCACGCTGTCGCCCGCCGTTCGCCGCCTCGTTCTCGAACATGGCGTCGACCCGACGAAGATCCAGGGCACCGGCAAGGACGGCCGTCTGACCAAGGAAGATGTGCTCGCCGCCGCCAGCGCGGCGCCTGCCGCCGACGCCGCTCCGGCGCCTGCGGCCGCCGCAGCCCCCGTTTCGAGCGGCGCGCCCGGTCGTCAGGAAGAGCGCGTCAAGATGACGCGCCTCCGCCAGACGATCGCCAAGCGCCTGAAATCGGCGCAGGACACCGCGGCGATGCTGACGACCTTCAACGACGTCGACATGTCGGCGGTGATGGCGACGCGCGACCGTTATCGCGAAAGCTTCGAGAAGAAGCACGGCGTCCGCCTCGGCTTCATGAGCTTCTTCACCAAGGCGGTCGCACTCGCCGCGCATGACATCCCCGCGGTCAACGCCCGCATCGAGGGCGACGAGATCGTCTATCACAATTATCTCGACGTCTCGGTCGCGGTCAGCGCCCCGAACGGCCTCGTCGTGCCCGTCGTGCGCAACGCCGACAGCATGAGCTTTGCCGAAATCGAGAAAGCGATCGCCGACCTCGGCAAGCGCGCCAAGGAAGGCACGCTGACGATCGACGACATGACCGGCGGCACCTTCACCATCTCGAACGGCGGCGTGTTCGGCGGTCTGATGTCGACCCCGATCATCAATCCGCCGCAGTCGGCGGTACTCGGCCTCCACCGCATCGAGGATCGCCCGGTCGTCCGCAATGGCGAGATCGTGATCCGTCCGATGATGTATCTCGCGATGAGCTATGACCACCGCCTGATCGACGGCCGCGAAGCGGTGACCTTCCTCAAGACGATCAAGGAAGCGATCGAGGATCCGACGCGTTTGCTGATCGATCTTTAAGGGTAGCAGTCCGGATGGAGCCCCCTTGGAAAGTGGACCCCGACTATTTTGCCGATGGGTCATGGGTCCTTGGCAAGGGGGACTATATCAAGGAGTGGCGCCAATGGTTTGTTGCGTTACCGGAAGGGCAGAAGGCTGACTATCGCGAGTTACATCCTCCTATCGCTCACAATGATACATTCTACGATGTGTTCGGGGTGCCGCCATATGACCCCGTTCGCGAAGCTGAAAAATATCGTGATGATGAAGGCTTTTTGACACCGCCTTGGTTGGCATTTCCGCACATCGGCCTCGGTTCCATCGGCTGGCGCATGGGTGCGGGTGAAGATTACTGGCATGTCTTCGCCGATTGGTACAACGGCTTGGATGCAGCCGGTAAGATTGCAATGCGGGACAAGTATCCCGAACCTGTTGAGGTTATAGAAGGTCGCCCATGGACTGGCTTTTATGACCGGCTGGAGAAGTACAAATGAGTGATTACGACTACGACGTCCTTGTCATCGGTGCCGGCCCCGGCGGTTATGTCGCGGCGATCCGCGCGGCGCAGCTGGGCCTGAAGACCGCTTGTGCCGAGGGGCGCGAGACGCTGGGCGGGACGTGCCTCAACGTCGGCTGCATTCCCTCGAAAGCGATGCTGCATGCATCGGAATATTTCGAGGCGGCCGCGGGCGGCGCAATGGCGAAGATGGGCATCAAGGTGAAGCCCGAGCTCGACCTGCCGACGATGCACGGCCAGCGCATCGATGCGGTGAAGGGCCTGACCGGCGGCATCGAATTCCTGTTCAAGAAGAACAAGATCGACTGGCTGAAGGGCTATGCCCAGTTCACGTCGGCCGATACCGTCGAGGTTGCGGGCAAGAGCGTCCGCGCGAAGAACATCATCGTTGCGACCGGTTCGTCGGTGACCCCGCTTCCGGGCGTCGCGGTCGATAACGACAAGCAGATCATCGTCGATTCGACCGGCGCCCTCGAGCTCGCCAAGGTACCGGATCATATGGTCGTGATCGGCGGCGGCGTGATCGGGCTCGAACTCGGCAGCGTGTGGCGCCGTCTTGGCGCGAAGGTCACCGTTGTCGAATATCTCGACCAGATCCTGCCCGGCATGGACGGCGACGTCCGCAAGGAAGCGAACAGGATCTTCAAGAAACAGGGTATGGACTTCAAGCTCAAGACCAAGGTCACCAAGGCCGAGGTCAAGGGCAAGAAGGCGGTGCTTACGCTCGAACCCGCGGCCGGCGGTGACGCCGAAACGCTCGAAGCCGACGTCGTGCTCGTGTCGATCGGTCGCCGCCCGAACACCGAGGGTCTCGGCCTCGACAAGGCGGGTCTGGCGCTGAACCAGCGCGGCCAGATCGAAACCGACCATGATTTTCGCACGAGCGTTCCGGGTATCTGGGCGATCGGCGACGTCATTCCGGGCCCGATGCTCGCACACAAGGCCGAGGACGAAGGCATTGCCTGCGCCGAGAATATCGCCGGGCTGACCGGCATCGTGAACCACGACGTCATCCCGTCGGTCGTCTACACTTGGCCCGAAATCGCCGGCGTTGGCCTGACCGAAGAGCAGGCGAAGGAACGCGGCGAGGTCAAGGTCGGCAAATTCCCGATGCTCGCGAACAGCCGCGCCAAGACCAATCACGAACCCGATGGTTTCGTGAAGGTGATCGCCGACGCCAAGAGCGACCGCGTGCTCGGTGTGTGGTGCATCGCAAGCGTCGCGGGCACGATGATCGCGCAGGCCGCGCAGGCGATGGAATTCGGCGCGACGTCCGAAGACATTGCCTACACCTGCCATGCGCACCCGACGCACAGCGAGGCGATCAAGGAAGCCGCGATGGCGGTGACCGGCAAGCCGATCCACGTCTGACGAAGCAGAACAGGGGAGAGAGACATGGCGAAGCACTGGCTCGCGGGAGCGGCTTCGCTCGCTCTCTCGCTTGTGGCGACGAGCGTACAGGCGGCGCCTGACCTGTCGGCGGCGAACACGCGGCTGACCGCGATTCTCGACAGCAATTATCCCGCGCTCGAGGCGATCTACAAGGATCTGCACCTGCATCCCGAACTCGGGATGCAGGAGGCCCGTACCGCCGGCATCCTTGCGCAGCAACTGCGCAAGGCGGGGTTCACCGTCACCGAGAAGGTCGGAGGCACCGGCGTCGTCGCCGTGCTGAAAAATGGCGAAGGTCCGACGATCCTCGTCCGCGCCGACATGGACGCGCTTCCGCTGGAAGAGAAGACCGGGCTTCCGTGGTCGAGCAAGGTGCGCGCAACCTATGAGGGCAAGGACGTGCCTGTGATGCACGCGTGCGGGCACGACACGCATGTCGCCTATCTGATCGGCGTTGCGCAGGCGCTTTCCGCGATGCGTGACAGCTGGTCGGGCACGGTCGTGCTGATCGGCCAGCCCGCCGAGGAGCCGTTGAAGGGCGCGCGTGCGATGCTCGATGACGGGTTGCTGACCCGCTTTCCGAAGCCCGACTTCGGCTTTGCGGCGCACGTTACCAACCTTCCGGCCGGGGCCGTCGCGATCAAGGCGGGGGCTTCCTCGTCGGCGTCGGACAGCTATTCGGTCACCTTCCACGGCCGCGGCGGTCATGGCTCGATGCCTGCGGCGACGATCGACCCGATCCCGATCGCGGCGCGTTTCGTCACCGATGCGCAGACGGTGATCAGCCGCGAGAAGGATCCGGCGGCGTTCGGCGTCCTGACGATCGGCGCGATCAACGCGGGCAGCGCGCCGAACATCATTCCCGACAGTGCCGAGGTGAAGGTCAACCTGCGTTCGCAGTCGCCCGAGGTCCGCGAGTTACTGCGCGGCGGCACGGCCCGCTCGGCCAAGGCGGCGGCGATGATGGGCAATGCGCCCGACCCGACGATCACCTATCTTGGCGGCACCGGCGTGCTGATGAACGACGAGGCGATGGCCGCGGCCGCCGCGAAGGCGCTGACCCCGGTCTTCGGCAAGGGTCTGCTCTTTGCTCCCGTAACTGCCCAGCCGATGTCGGGCAGCGAGGATTTCTCCGAGTTCGTTGACGCCGGGGTTCCGTCGCTCTTCTTCGGGATCGGCGGCTATGATCCCGCAAAGCTCGCCGAACTCAAGGCGAAGGGCGAGCCCGCCCCGACGAATCATTCGCCATTCTTCGCGCCGCAGGCGGAGCCCGCGATCCGCAATGCGGTGACCGCGATCGTCCTGTCGATCATCGCGGGCGTGCGTCCGGCCGCGAAGTAACGCATCGTGCCCGACGTCGACAATGCGCTGATCGTCCGCCTGCTCGATCTTGCGGGCATCGGCGTCTTTGCGTTGTCGGGTGCCCTGATGGCGGTGCGGCTGCGCCAGACCCTGATCACCGCCTGCTTCTTCGCTCTGGTTACCGGCGTCGGCGGCGGCAGTGTGCGCGACCTGCTGATCGGCGCGCCGGTCTTCTGGGTACAGGATAGTGCGATCGCTGCGGTGTGCATCGCGATCGCCTTTATCGTGTGGGTTACGCCCGAACGCTGGTGGCAGGGGCAATTGCTCGAATGGGCCGACGCGGTCGGGCTTGCCGCTTATGCCGTGTTCGGGACGGCGAAGGCGCTCGCCTGGGGCGTTCCGCCCGTCCCGGCGCTGCTGATGGGCGTGATCACCGGCTGCGTTGGCGGTACGATCCGCGACATATTGGCGGGGGTGCCGTCGATTATCGTACGG